>JASFGJ010000104.1:0-9541 GCA_050123815.1 Desulfobacteraceae bacterium | reverse complement strand
AGTGACACTAAAATTCGCTGCTGACATGGCGCAAACCACCCGCTGGAGGCGCCTTCTGCAGAGGAATGGCGAAAGCCGAATGTTGAGTGTAAAGTTGAAAGTTAAGGATCGGGATCGATTATAGGGGCCAAAAAGGGGTCGAAGTTTTTCCAGCGAGAAAATTTCATACCGACTTTATGCAAGATATGGCTTTATACTTAAGAATATGTAACACTTATAGCGATGAAACGGAGATATTTTAGAATCGATAGAATACATCAACTTAAAACTTTAAACTTTACACTTTAAACTGATCTTATATGATGCGACAGCTTAAGCTAAGCCCACTCCGCCTCAAAGGCGATTACGATGAGATAAATATATGCAAGCCCGCGATTTAATTATCCCTCATTTTAAAGCTCACCGGCGAATCATTGGGGTTGGTCTCTTCTCTTTGATCGTAGTGGATTTTGCGCAATTGATGATTCCGCGTATTGTCAAATGGGCGGTGGACGATCTAACGGCCTTTTCGGCCGATCTGGGACAATTGTTGCGCTATGCCGCAGCCGTGTGCGCGATGGCTTTGCTCATCGGCTGTTTCCGCTATATCTGGCGCAGATGCTTGCTGGGCACCGCCCGTCGACTTGAAGAGACCTTGCGCAACCGGCTGTTGCACCACGTCCAAACGTTGTCCTCGGATTATTTCGATCAAGTGAAAACCGGAGACCTGATGGCCCACGCCACCAATGATATCCAACAGGTGCGTATGGCGGCCGGCATGGGACTGGTGGCCTTTAACGATGCCATCGTGCTGGGTGCTGCGGCGGTGGGATTTATGCTGTATATCGATGTGCGATTAACCCTCTATGTTTTAATTCCAATGCCGTTGATTGTGCTGATCACGCGATTGCTGGGGCGACGAATGCATCGCCGCTACCAGCAGGTTCAGGCCAGCTTCGCTGATTTGACCGAAGCGGTTAGAGAACATTGCGCCGGCATCCGTATGATTAAAGCCCACCATGGGGAAGCCGCAGCCAGTAAGGCCATCCAAAAGGTGTCTCAAACCTACATCGATGAGAACATCAAGCTGGTGGGTGTAACGGGATTGTTTTTTCCGTTGATGATGCTGCTGACCAATTTGTCCCTGGCGCTGGTCCTATTGTTCGGGGGACGGCGTGCCATCCTGGCCGAAATTACGACAGGCGATTTTGTTGCGTTTATCGGCTACTTGAATTTGCTGGCCTGGCCCATGATGGCATTGGGCTGGGTGACCAATCTGATCCAGCGCGGCGGTGCGTCGCTGGAGCGCCTGAAGACAATCCTTGAGAGGGAGCCCGGTATTTGCGACCCGCCGCGCGCACAATCGCTAAAGCGCATCGACGGACACCTCGCTTTTGAAGGGCTGTGGTTTGCCTACAACGGACAATGGGTATTGAAGAACATTGACCAACGGCTCAATGCCGGAGAGATTCTTGGGATCGTTGGGCCTCCCGGAAGCGGTAAGAGCACCCTGTTGGGGCTTGTGCCGCGCTTGTATGACGCTCAACGCGGGTGCATACGCATTGACGGCACTGATTTGCGGGATATCCGGTTGACGGATCTGCGCCGCCAAATGGCTTTCGTGCCGCAGGAGCCGTTTCTTTTTGCCGGAACGCTGCGCGAGAACATTCTCTTTGGTTGCTCCAAGGCAGATACGTCACAGCTGCAGCGTGCTGTGGCCGATGCCGGGTTAAGCGATACGGTTGCATCGATGCCCGCCGGCCTGGATACGGTTGTCGGTGAAAAGGGCATCTTGCTTTCCGGCGGTCAGAAACAGCGCGTGGCGTTGGCCAGGGCACTGCTCATCGATGCTCCCATTTTGCTGCTGGACGATCCCGTCAGTCAGGTGGATACCGCAACGGGCCGCATTATCATTGACTCGATTCGTCGTATGGCCGGGCGCAAAACGATCCTTATCGCCTCGCACCGCCTGGCGGCTCTGCGGTTTGCCGATCATATCATGACTCTGGAAAATGGCGATCTGATCGAGTGCGGCACCCACGATCAACTGGTGCATGACGGGGGCTATTACGCCCGCGTTTTTGCCCTTCAGGAGCTTGAAGATGCGGTTTGATTACGGCTATTCGGAAGAAGACCATCTGGGAAAGCCGTATGATATGGCCCTTTTGCGGCGCCTGTGGCCCTTTTTGCATCCCTACCGGCGCCTGCTGGTGGGCTCTGTCTTGCTGGTCATCATGATCACACTGTTCGATCTGGCGCTTCCCTATTTTACCAAATGGGCCATCGACCGCCACATCGTCCCGCCTCCTGGGCAAAGCACGGCCAACGATCCATCTTCCGATGGGGGGCGGCGACAGCGATATTTACGCGTCGACCCCACGGATCCCGACATCGAACCGTTGATCCGGGCCTATCCCGACTTGTTTGATCAAAATGAGGATCAAACCCAAATTGCCTTGAATGACCTGACGCACCTGACACCCGAACAGCGGGGGATCTTGCGCCGGTCCGATTTGCGCGGTCTGGGTCTGGTGGTCGTACTGTTTCTGGCTGTAGTGGCGGCCGATTTTGGATTTACGTTTGTCCAGAAGATGATCATGGAATATGCCGGACACAAAGTGATGCATGATCTGCGGATGCGGCTCTACGACCATATTCAGCGGCAATCCATGGCATTTTTTTCCAGCCAGCCAACGGCCCGTCTGGTCACACGGGTGACCAACGATGTACAGAACATGCATGAATTGTTCACCACCTTCGTGGCCATGGTGTTTAAAGATGTTTTTCTGCTGGTCGGGATAGCAGGGGTGCTGATCATCCTGAACTGGCGGCTGGCTCTGGCCGGGTTTGCGGTGATGCCGGCGGTTGTTTGGGCTGCCTGGCGATTTTCAGCCCAGGCCAGGGACATTTTCCGGGCTTTGCGGGTCAAGGTAGCGGAAATCAATACGCGCATGGCTGAAACCATCGAGGGGATTCGGACCATTCAGACCTATGGAAGGGAGGCCGCGAACTACGACCGATTTGCAGCCCTGAATGCCGAAAACTATCGTCTGGGGATGCAGCAGATTCACATCTTTGCCATCTTCATGCCGGTAATTGAACTGCTTGGAATTGTGGCGGTCGCCATACTGATCCTTTACGGCGGAACCCATGTGCTGGCCGACAGGATCAGTCTGGGGGCGCTTGTGGCCGCACTTTCCTATATGCGGATGTTTTTTCGTCCATTGCGGGATCTTGCTGAAAATTACAATGTGCTGCAAAATGCGATGGCTTCCGCTGAGCGAATATTTTCCCTGCTCGATACGGATCAGCGCCTGCCGATGACCGCTACGCCGGTGACCAGGGACCGCTCTCAGCCGCATGGCCTCAAACTGCTGGAGTTCGATGGCGTCGATTTCGCCTACAATCCGGGCGAGGAGGTGCTCAAATCGCTCAGCTTCGAGGTGCGCCAAGGCCAGACAGTGGCACTGGTCGGTTCCACCGGAGCGGGGAAAACCAGTGTGCTCAACCTGATCCTGCGGTTCTACGATCCCGTCAAGGGAGAGATCCGATTTGACGGTCGGCCGCTGAACCATTGGGATCCCGGTCATCTGAGATCCATGATGGCGCTGGTGCCGCAGGAGCCGGTGCTGTTTTCGGGGAGCTTGCGCAACAACATCTTTCCGAAACCGGACCGGGTCGATGAGGCAACCGTCGCCCGGATCATTGCCTCATCCAAATGCAACCGGCTGATCGAACGAATGCCGCAGGGGATCGATACCCCTCTTGTCAAAGGCGGTGCCGGCCTGTCCAGCGGTGAGCGTCAACTGGTGGCCATTGCGCGGGCGCTGGCGCGCGAACCGGAATTGATCCTGCTGGATGAGGCCACCTCCTATATCGATTCTCAGACAGAGGCCGCCATCCACGAGGCATTGCAGAATTTAATGGCCGGCCGCACCAGCATCATCGTGGCCCACCGATTATCTACCGCCCGCGGGGCCGACCGGATCATCGCCATGCAGCACGGACGCGTAAAAGAGTCGGGCACCCATGCCTCATTGATGGCGGCCCAGGGACTTTACTGGCGGTTGAACCGGCAGTCGCAGGATACCATCGACCGCAACTGACCCTGATTCGAGTCTGCGTTTGGCCTTGCCAAATGCATGCGACCGTGTTAATAATGCTCCCTTGTTCAATTGGCTGTAAGAGCGGCGATTTATTCTCCGTTTTTAGTTTTTAATTGGCGTCTCCCCCTAAGGGTTTGTGTAAAAATAAATTTACATTTCTAAGTGTTGAGGTGCCTGCCTGGCAAGGCACGAAAGCGCTGACATATCGAGATATGTCAAGCGTTCGCAAAGCAGCCGGGCAGGATGCATCGGCGATTAAAAATGTAAAGTTATGTTTGCGCGGGCTCCTAAACCCATAACCCATCATACTGAAAAAGCGTACCAGGCTTCCAATAGGCACTTTAGAAACCAAGAAAAGGAGGTTTACACTATGTCCTACGATGCAGTAAACATGGCGGACTGGCAGATTTCCGAAGCGGCTGAAGCAAATATGCCGACCCCGGAGGAGTGGCGAGACAAACTCGGTCTGCAAAAAGACGAAATGCTCCCCATGGGGCGTTTGGCCAAGATCGATTTTCTCAAGATCATCAACCGTTTGAAGGACAAGCCTGATGGAAAGTACATTGAAGTGACAGCCATCACCCCGACTCCGTTAGGGGAAGGCAAAAGCACGACCTCCTGCGGTTTGATGGAAGGGTTGGGCAAGCGCGGCGTCAATGTCGGCGGTGCTCTGCGTCAACCCTCCGGCGGCCCCACCATGAACGTCAAGGGCACGGCGGCCGGCGGCGGCAACTCTCTGCTGATTCCCATGACCGAGTTTTCCCTGGGTCTGACCGGTGACATCAACGACATCATGAACGCGCACAACCTGGCCATGGTGGCCCTGACCGCCCGCATGCAGCATGAGCGCAACTACAACGACGAGCAGCTGGAACGGCTGACCAAGATGCGCCGGCTGGACATCGACCCGACCCGTGTCGAGATGGGCTGGATCATCGACTTCTGTGCCCAGGCCCTGCGTAATATCATCATCGGCATCGGCGGCCGCTTCGACGGCTTCACCATGCAGTCCAAATTCGGTATTGCCGTGGGTTCCGAGCTGATGGCGATCCTGGCCGTCGCCACCGACCTGGCCGACCTGAAAGAACGCATCAACAACATCACCGTGGCCTTCGACAAGAGCGGCAAACCCGTGACCTGTCGTGACCTGGAAGTGGGCAATGCCATGGCCGCGTTTATGCGCAACACCATCAACCCCACCCTGATGTGCACCGCCGAATACAATCCCTGCATGGTGCATGCCGGTCCGTTTGCCAACATCGCCGTTGGTCAAAGCTCCATCATCGCCGACCGCGTCGGCCTCAAACTGTTCGACTACCATGTCACCGAGTCCGGTTTCGCCGCGGACATCGGTTTTGAGAAATTCTGGAACGTGAAATGCCGCTTTTCCGGTCTCAAACCTCACGTATCGGTTCTGACCTCCACCATCCGCGCCCTCAAGATGCACGGCGGCGGCCCCAAGGTCGTGGCCGGCAAAGACATGCCTCCCGAATACACTAAGGAAAATGTCGAGCTGGTGGAAAAGGGTTGCGAGAACATGGTCCACATGATCGGCGTGATCCGCAAAGCCGGCATCAACCCGGTGGTTTGCATCAACCGCTTTTACACCGATACCGACGATGAATGCGCGGTTGTGCGTAAGGCCGCCGAGGCCGCCGGCGCCCGTTGTGCCGAGTCCAAGCACTGGGAACTCGGAGGCGACGGCGCCCTGGAATTTGCCGATGCGGTTATCGACGCCTGCAACGACGAAAACGACTTCAAATTCCTCTATCCGCTGGAAATGAAACTGCGCGATCGCGTGGAAATCATTGCCAAGGAAGTCTACGGCGCCGACGGCGTGGATTGGCTGCCCGAGGCCAATGCCAAGGCCCAGATGCTGGAAGACGATCCCAAGTACGCCGACTTTGCCACCATGATGGTCAAGTCGCATCTCTCCTTGAGCCACGATCCGGTCAAAAAGGGCGTGCCCAAGGGATGGCGGCTGCCCATTCGCGACGTGCTCATTTACTCCGGGGCCAAATTCCTCTGCCCCTGCGCAGGCGCCATCAGCCTGATGCCGGGCACCAGCTCCAACCCGGCATTCCGTCGCATCGACGTGGAACCGGAAACCGGAAAGGTGACCGGTCTGTTCTAAGCAGTCCATTCGATATATTACGAGCAATAAGCGCCCGGGCTTCTGCCCGGGCGTTTTTTTGTTTGCTGGGCCGTTTTGGCCGATATTTTGCATTATTCGCGGGTGATTGGCGTGCGGATTCGTTCCTTTATGTAAAAATATACTAAATTATCAGAAGGTTCGAAATTCAGGCACTGTTCTCCGACATGCTGCTGCGGCAGGCCGTCGGGATATGCATGTCAAATAATCGACGATCGAACTGACCTAATCAGGAAGGCACTATGCAAAAGATTCGGGCATCGGCAGTAGACGCTACAGTCAACAAAAGCGTGCTTGAGACCTTTCAAACCATGCTTTCACTGGACCTGGCCAAGGTGGGCAAGGTGACCGACAACGGTCTGAACGAGACGCGCCTGGTTGGGGCGGTTCACTATGCCGGAGAAGTCGTCGGAACCATGAGTCTGCATGTGAGTCATGGTTTTGCACGATTGATCACCCAGGAGATGCTGGGGCTTTCCGAGGAGGAACTCGACGGCGACGAGGAGGTCAAGGATGTGCTGGGCGAGCTTGCCAATATCATCAGCGGCAACCTGAAAAGTGACTTTCTGGACGCCGACCTGGGTTGTGTGATCTCCACACCATCGATTACCCGCGGTTCCGATTTCAAGATCAAGCACGGCAAGATCGGTGAGGATTTTCAATGGGTCTATCGGCACAAGGAACATGAACTGCTGATCGAACTCTCCATCAAGGAGGATATCGGTTCCAAGGTCGATATTCCGGGAATGGAGGCTTTGGACAGCGTTGAGATCGTCAATAAGATCAATTCGGTGGATATCCCCAACACCGTAATCAACTCGGTTATCGATGTCTTTTATACGATGCTCTCCATGGAGGTTGAAAACATACCCGAGGTGCCGCCCGATTTTCAGGAGTTAAAGCGTATGGTGGGCACCGTCAACTTCGCCGGCGATGTGGATGGATTGTTCAATATCCAGGTCAACCAGGATTTTGCCGAGATCATGACCGCCGCCATGCTGGGCATGGAGGTCGAGCAGATCGAAGACGAGGAGGAGGTCTTTGATGTTCTGCGCGAGATGAGCAATATTATCGGCGGTAATCTCAAATCGGCTTTTGTTGATGCCGGTTTGTCATGCGCGCTCTCTACGCCGTCGATTACCAACGGTCGGGATTTTCGGGTTGAAGCGTTGAACATTATCAAGACGCAACGGTTTTTGTTCAGTCTCGGCGAGCATTGCATCATCGTCGATGCGGGGATCAAGAAGGAAGAGCTGGACCCGGTCAGTGAATCATCAGAAGAAGAAACCACCGAAGTGGTTCAAGAGGATGCCGCGCAGCAGGAGAGCGAAGACCCCTATCGCAATCTGGACCTGATATTGGACATCCCGCTGGAATTGACCGTGGAACTCGGAACGACCAGTAAACGGGTGAACGATTTGCTGAAGTTAAACGACGGTTCCGTAGTGGGGCTTGCTCAGGTAGAGGGTGAGCCGGTGAACCTGCTGATCAACGACGCGCTGATCGCCAAAGGTGAAGTGCTTGTCGACAAAGAAAAATATGGAATTCGGATTGTTGAGGTCGTCAGCAGGGCCGAGCGGGTTAAGAGTTTGAAATAACCCTCATTTATTGCGCCGGCGATCTTTCCCGTTTGGCATCGATATCATATCTGCAAATTGGCAGGTGACTTCATCGAGGATGGCCAGATCGAGCAGGCCGACATCGTTCATATCGGACGACGCAATCAAGCCCTCCATTACCATGTCCTTGTGAATGCTTATCTCTGAAAGCGACAGAATATAAATCGCGGCCATCTCGTCGACAATATCTGTGCTTTGTACGCTCCTGGTTTCCAGCGTGTTGATGACCGTATCCCATTGCTGCTGCTTGATGGCGCGGCGGGCGATCTGCCGAAGCTGGTGAAGATTGCCCGGCCAATGATAGGTCATCAACCGCTTCATGGTGGACGCATCCGGCATCGGTGGCATGCCATGGGGACTATCGCCATCAGTATGGCTGAGGTACCAAGCCAAAATTTGAGGAATTCGTTCAGGCCTTTCTCTAAGCGGCGGTATGTGAATGTGGATCGTCTCGAGTCGCTCGATAAGTTTCGGGTTCAAACGGCCGCTGGCGAAATGAGGCTGCAGAGGCTGGTTATTTGAGGTCAATATCCATGGCGGCGTCGCTTGAAATTGCCGTTCCAGCAGGCGTTGCAGGCGGTCTTGCACATCCGACGGCATTGCTTCGATATGTGTGAAGTAAAATACGTTATTTTGCGGTGATGCCAGCAAGGAGAAAAGCCTATCCTTTGCCTCGGATTGGGGCTGCCGCTCTGTGCTGCTCGCTATGACCTGCGAATTTCGAAAATCATGCTTCAAGAATCCCGCATCCGGCTGTGGACAATGGCGATGGATCAGGCGTGCGATGGCCTCCTTGCCCATTCCACTTTCGCCGCTAATGCGAATCGTCAGGCAAGCATCGGCCAGATGGCCGATCAGTTCCCACAGTTTTGAAGCAGGTTTGCTGGTCATTGAGTACGTATATCGATGTGTCGGGATTAGGCAGCCAAAAATATTAAGTGGGTAGACTGCCACATTTCCAGTAAAAGGCAATGCCGAAATTTTACGGTAAATCTACTGTATGAATTTAAGTATAAAATCGATAAGGTCGTATAACCAAATGAAATATATGGTAATAATTATGGCTAAAAGTGATACCGCTTGTCATATTCCGAATGGAGGGGAATTTATCGGGGGTGGGGCTGAAAAAAATTTGAGGGCGGTGGTTGCCAATTGTATTGGGATCATTATCATTTAAGTGAGTATGCATTGCCGCCGGTAGACACCGAGCAAACGGCAAGCGCACGGTTTCCCGAAACGATCGCTTGCGCTTTACAGTGTTCCAACCCTTTGAGATGACCGTCGATTAAACGAGAGGTGTAAATAGTGGAAAAGGTGATATCGATTGAGTCTGAGCACGGCCCGTATCAAATGCTGCTGCAGCGCGTACTCCGGATGGTCCCCGATCGTGATAAACACGATATCGAACTTCAAAGATTATTGGCATTTCGATTGCGTATAGACGGAGAAAGCGCCACGCGCGAGTTTCTAATGCAAAAAATCCGAGATATGATTCAATGTGCCTACCCGGGCCGTCTGTACGACTTTCTAAAGGATGACCGTGCGTCAACCGGCTGTGTACCGGATTACTCGGGGCCCGAGCCGCCGGAGATTGCCTAGAAGTGGTTTCAAAACCTCCCCTCGAACCCAATATCGGCGTTGGGGAAAAACGTTTAATCCTCGAAATACCCGATGTATTGCTCCGG
>JASFGJ010000103.1:0-9559 GCA_050123815.1 Desulfobacteraceae bacterium | reverse complement strand
GGAGAGGAGAGTGTCGCCGCCAAGTGTGACAAAATAAATTGGGCGTGCCAAATCACAGTTTTCCTTAAATCCGCAATGACAGATTTCTGACAATACGATTGTCATGATTTTGCCGTCTTAAGCCATACGGGGATTGAGAAAATCATATTTCCAGTACGTTAGTGATACACCATGAGGGTGGCATCGAACTTGCTGTCAGGTATGGATGATCGAAATTAAAGCAAGGCAAAGGAAATTACGATGAAACGTTTAAAAGTGAAAACCAGTGAGACAGGCGACTGTGAGGATAAAACCAAACGGCTGACCATCGATATCCCGGCCCGGCTTCATAAGACGTTGAAAATACAGGCGGTCACCGACGGGGTGACCATGGCGGAGATCGTACGCCAACTTCTGGTACAGCAACTCGTGCAAAATGACAGATAGCGCTAATGAAAAAAGAGATAAACCGGCGGGATTTTTTAAAGCTTTCGTTTCATACCGGAGGATCGATCCTGGCCACCCAAATGATAGGCAGCCGGACACTTTTTGGCGGCGAAAAAAAATGTTTTAAAATGAATGTGGGATATCTTCCCATTTCCGATCACCTGATCCTGCCGGTCTCCCATGCACTGGACAACGACAAATACCGTCATGTGAAGGTAAAACCCTACCTGTGCAGATCCTGGGATGAGCTTTTAGGCAAAGTTGACATGGGACTCCTGCACGCCGTTTTTATGCTGGCGCCGCTGGCGATGTTTAAGATGACCACAGGTTCGCCGTTGAGGTGCGTGTTGCTGGGGCACCTAAACGGCAGTGTCATTGCCGCGGAAAAATCAGTTGCAGACGCCAACGGGCTGGTCGGTAAAACCGTCGGGATCCCTCATGCTTATGCAACCCACAGGGTGCTATTGTATCAATACCTGAAAAGCAGTCAGGTGGATAAAACCGATGATATCAAGCTGATCAAAGTCCCCCCGCCGCTAACGGTAAATAATTTAAAAACAAAAAGAATCAACGCGTACACCGTTGCCGAACCCTGGGGCTTCAGGGGCGTCAATGAAGGTGTCGCTCAAATATTGGAATATTCAAAAAAGATTCTTCCGGACCATGTATGTTGCCTGGTGATGGTGAAAAAAAATGTCATTGATAAGCATCCGGCGGCCGTATCCGAATGGGTCCAAAGCCTTCAAAAGGCCGGGGAGGCGATCCATCAAAGCCCTGATAATGCCGGACAGATTCAAAAGGCATACATGCATCACGATCCCGGGGATATCGCCCGGGTCGTGAAAGACAACATCATTGCTTTTCAAGCGCTGAAGCCGGTCAAGGAGAAGTTATCCGTCATACACGATCTGGCCCTTGAGTGCGGTGTTTTATCGCAGAAATGTGATCTCGACAAATTTGTTGTGGGGCGTTTCGCGTAAAAGTAGAAAGGATGGATAACGTGGACCGGACCGTTGAAACGCCCTATGCAAGCGCAGATGATAACCGTTTGGCCAAAACGAAACATAAGGTGGGATTCTTTACAAACCTGCTGGCCTGGTTTCTTTTACTATCGCTGCTTCCCCTTGTCACTGTAAGCTACTTTAACTACCAAAACACTTACAACGCGCTGCTCAATAAGGCAAAATACGATCTTGCCATCATTGCTAAAAATAAAGTCCATGCGATTCAAAATTATTTCAGAGAAAGCCTGACCGACCTTTTGGTCGAGGTTCGCAGTAAAAGTGCGGTGGCCATGCTCGAAGATTTCAAGTCCGCTTTCAGGGCCATGGGAACGGATCTCAATACCTTCGTGAAAAGCCCTCAATGGGCGGCGCTTGACCAAAAGCACGGCGAGCACATCGCATTTTTCACAACGTCGCATGGTTACCATGATTTTTTAATCATCGATGAAAAGGGCAATCTGCTTTATACCCACAAACAAGAAAAGGACCTGGGTACGAACCTGTTTAACGGTCCTTTTGCCGACACCTTGTTCGGCAAGGCATGCCGCAAAGCGTTTGAACAGGAGATGCCTGTTTTTTCCGATTTTGAAAGATATGCGCCCTCCTTTAATATACCGGCCGCCTTTTTGATCACCTTGATATTTGATGAAGAGGGAGAAAAAATCGGGCTGGCAGCCGTGCAGGTCGGTAATGGCGGAATTGACAGGATCATGAAGGAAGAGATCGGCTTGGGAACCAGCGCCGAGTCCTATCTGATCGGCAGCGACCTGATCATGCGATCCAACTCTGTTTTGGATGACAAACCGACCATTTTAAGTGAAAAGGTGACAACCGACCAGGCCAGCAGCTGGTTGCGCGATCATATTGAAAACGAAGCCCCCGTGGTGGTTCGCCGCGATGCCCAAAAGGTCTCGGCATACATCGGCCGCAAGGGCTATCCCGTAATCGGCATGCATGGCAATGTAGAGATCGGCGGCATCCGCTTGGCGGTGATCACCGAAGTGAAAGCGTCCGAGGCGATCAAAGCGGCCACCGCCCAAAGAAATCTCAATATTGTGTTGCTGCTGGTCACCATGGCGATAGCATCCGGTCTGGCCTTCATGGCCGCCAGGCGCATCACCCTGCCGGTCAAAAGGCTTTCGGATTGGGCCGGCCGCGTTGCCGCGGGTATCCTTGACCCCGAAGCGATACCGGCGCCAAACAATGAAATCGGGCACATGAACAATAGTTTCGGCCAAGTGGTCGACTCTTTCAAGTCCGTATCCGACGTATGCGAAGCCATTGCCCAAGGCGATTTCAGCAAGTCGGTGACGGTTCGCAGCGACGGCGATGTGTTGGGCCGATCGGTCAACACCATGGGCCGACGCCTTAAAGCGGCCCATGAAGATGCCGCCCGGAAAATCAGCTATCTGAACAATATTCCCGCCCTGGTTCACGTCATCGACAAAGATTTCAATATGTTGTTCATCAACGATGCCGGAGCCAAAATGATCAATCAAGACGCGGCGCAATGCATCGGCAAGAAATGTTATGAGCTGCTCAATACCGGTCATTGCAATACCAGGGCCTGCCGGGCCGCCAGGGCGATGCGATCGGGCAAGGTATGCAGTGCGGATACCAAGGCCAATATTGAGGGGCTTGACAACCTGCCCATCCGATACACGTGCGCACCGTTAAAAGATGAGGCCGGCAATATCACCGGATCCATAGAATATGTGATCGATATCACCGGTGAGATGAAGGTGGTTGATCTGGCCGAAAGGATTTCCCGGGGGGATTATTCGGTCGAAATTGAAAAACGCTCCCAAGACGACAGGTTAAGCGCCTCTTTAAACAGGATGACCCGCAAGCTGCGTAAAATGACGCGGGAAAACGAAAGGCAAAACTGGATCAAGACCGGTCAAACGCAGCTCAACGACCGCTTGCGGGGTGAACCGGAAATGGCCGCCCTGGGGCGCGGCCTGATTACCTTTCTGGCCCGGTATCTCAAGGCCCAGATCGGCGCATTCTATGTGCCCGACGACAACAATCGCCTGCACTTGGTTGCAAGTTACGCCTACAAAAAGCACAAGCACCTTTCCACCGCGTTCGAACTAGGGGAAGGATTGGTGGGACAGGCGGCCCTGGAAAAGCAGCGCATTGTCCTGGCCAATGTGCCGGATGACTATATCGCCGTCAGTTCCGGCCTGGGTGAGGCCCGCCCCCGCAACATCGCGGTGGTACCGGTCGTTTTTGAGGGCGAGGTCAAAGGGGTCATCGAACTGGGTTCCCTTTACGCGTTTTGCGATGACGATCTGCTGTTTTTAAACCTGGTGGCCGAAAACATCGCCATTGCCATCCACTCCGCCCAATCCCGGTTGCGGGTGCAGGAGCTGCTGGAAGAGACCCAGACCCAGGCCGAAGAGCTGCAGTCCCAGCAGGAGGAGCTGCGCCAGGCCAACGAAGAGCTTGAGGAGCAGACCAAGGCCCTGACCGAGTCGGAGGTGAGGCTGCAGTCCCAGCAGGAAGAGCTCCGGCAGACCAACGAAGAACTGGAAGAGCAAGCCCGGATCCTTGAAGAGCAAAAATCGGATATCAAAACAAAGAACACGGAACTGGAGAAAGCCCGGACGCTGCTTGAGGAGAAAGCCAACGACCTGGAAATCACCAATAAATACAAGTCTGAATTTCTGGCCAACATGTCCCATGAACTCAGAACGCCGCTGAACAGCATCCTTTTGTTGTCCAAACTGCTGCAGGACAACAAAGAAAAAACGTTGACGGAAAAACAGTTGGAATATGCTCAATCCGTTTTCAGCTCCGGCAACGAGCTGATAGCGCTGATCAATGAAATTCTGGATCTTTCCAAGGTGGAGTCCGGCAAGATGGAACTTCACATTGAAGCGGTGGCGCTGCAGCACGTTGTCACGGCCATGAAACGCAATTTTGTCCCCGTTGCCAAGGAAAAGAAGCTCACGTTTGATATCCGGATGGCAAAAGATGTGCCGTCAGTCGTCCGCACGGACCAACAACGCCTTGAACAAATCATCAAGAATCTCTTGTCCAACGCCTTCAAGTTCACCTCTCAGGGCGGCGTCAACCTCAAGATCGGACGGCCGGACAAAAAGACGGATCTGTCGGGACTCGATCTGAATCCGGACAGCACCGTTGCTATTTCCGTATCCGATACCGGCGTGGGTGTTCCGGCAGAGAAGCTGAAAATTATCTTTGAGGCATTTGCGCAGGCCGATGGAACAACCATGAGAAAATATGGCGGCACCGGGCTGGGGCTTTCCATCTCCAGGGAACTTGCCGGCCTTCTTGGTGGGGATATACGGGTCGAGAGCGAAGAGGGCCGCGGCTCCACATTTGTGCTTTACCTGCCTGAAACGTTTAGCGAGGATCGCGTGCAAACGGCCGTGGGAGCCGAACAGCCGGCGCTGCCCGCAAATGATGATACTCCGGAAATGGATGGTGCCGATCAGCCAGCGTCTTGGGACATAGAGCAGACCGGAGGCTCGAAGGCGGTGAACGCGTTTATTCCCGATGACCGCAATGCCATATCATCCCGGGATCGGTCGATTTTGATTATTGAGGACGATCCAAAATTTGCCCGGCTTTTACGCGATATTTCCCGTGAAAAGGATTATAAGACCGTTGTGGCCCAGAGCGGGGAAAGCGGTTTGCACTTTGCCGATTTTTACAGACCCAGCGGCATCATACTGGACATCAACTTGCCGGGCATGGATGGGTGGGCCGTTATGATTCGGCTCAAGGAGAACCCCAATACCCGCCACATTCCGGTGCATTTCATCTCTGCAGCCAACGACGGCCATGACGCCATGCGCATGGGCGCCGTGGGCCACCTTACCAAGCCGGTCAGCATGGAGAGCCTCGAGCAGGTTTACCAAAAGATTGACCATATCATTTCAACATCCGACAAAAACCTGCTGGTGGTGGAAGACGACAAAACCCAGCAAACGGCCATTGCCGAAATGATCGGCGACAAAGATGTGCGCACCACCCTGGCCTCAACCAGTCAGGAGGCCTATGCATTGCTCACTTCCAAACGATTCGACTGCATGGTTCTGGACCTTGGCCTTCCGGACATGTCCGGGCTGGAACTGCTTAAAAAGATCCGCAACACAAATCATCTGAACCACCTGCCCGTAATTGTCTATACCGGCCGGGAACTCACCGCCAAAGATAAGGCGACCCTGGAAGACTACGCCCAGAGCATTATCGTCAAAAATACGGATTCCATAGAGAGACTCCTCGATGAAACCGCGCTGTTTCTCCATCGTGTGGAGGCCGACCTGCCCGAAGCGAAAAGAAAAATGCTCCGAATGATCCACGATAATGAAGCGATTTTGCACGGCAAGAAGATTTTGGTGGTGGACGATGACATGCGCAACGTGTTTGCCCTCACCAGTATTCTTGAACAAAAAGGCATGCAGGTCATGGCCAACAAGAACGGCAAAGAGGCCCTGGCGCGGCTGGAGAAGCACCATGATATCGATCTGGTGCTGATGGATATCATGATGCCTGAGATGGACGGTTGTACCGCCATGCACAACATCCGAAATTTGACATCCGATCTTCGGAAGATACCGATTATTGCGCTTACGGCCAAAGCCATGAAGGATGACCGCTCCAAATGCATCGCCGCCGGGGCCAACGATTATCTTGCCAAACCGGTGGACGCGGACAAGCTGCTCTCCATGCTGAGGGTTTGGCTCTACTGATGGAGATTGTCATGCAGCGAATGGCCAATGAGGATATTGAAATCAAGCTGCTTTTAGAAGCCATATACTTAAAGTACGGCTATGATTTCAGGGACTATGCCAAAGCCTCCATAAAACGGCGAATTTTACACAGACGCTCTGTATCTCGGATCGAAACCATTTCGAGCATGCAGCACCGGGTGATTCATGATACGGCTTTTTTTGAAACATTGCTCCAGGATCTTTCCATCAATGTAACGGAGATGTTTCGCGATCCTTTTTTTTACAGGGTCGTGCGGGAAAACGCGCTTAGCATGCTGAAAAAACAGCCCTTTGTAAAAATATGGCATGCCGGCTGCGCCACCGGTGAAGAGGTCTACTCCATGTCGATTCTGCTGCAAGAGGAGGGCCTTGTTGAAAACGTCCAGATCTACGCAACCGACCTCAGCCCGGAAGCCATCGCAACAGCGCAAAAGGGGATATATCCCATTAATAAAATGAGCGGCTATATTACCAATTACCAGAAAACAGGCGGAGCGGCATCGTTTGCAGATTACTACACCGCACGGTACGATTTTGCCATCATACGCAATTCGTTGAAGAAAAATGTGCTTTTCAGCGTCCATAATCTGGTGACGGACAGCTCCTTCGGCGAGATGGACCTGATTGTCTGCCGCAACGTATTGATCTATTTTTCCAGGGAGCTGCAAAACCGGGTCTTCGGCCTGTTTCTGGACAGCTTGCGGCCCGGTGGATTGCTCTGCCTGGGGTCCAAAGAGAGTATTCGCTTTTCGAAACATTCGGATCAATTCGAAGATTTTGATAAAAAACATAAAATATACAGAAAGAAAGGGGCCTGATGCGTTACCAAGCCGTGGTCATGGGCGTATCGGCCGGGGGTATGGCGGCCTTGAACACGATATTGCCCCAGCTGCCGGGCAATTTCCCGCTTCCCGTTATCATTGTGCAACACACCCATCCGACTTCGGATGATTTTCTGGCCCGATATCTGGATGAGCAATGCACGGTGGACGTCAAGGAAGCCGATGAAAAAGAGAAAATTTTACCGGGTGTCGTCTATTTGGCTCCACCCAACTACCATCTTCTGGTGGAACATGACAAAACCCTTTCCTTTTCAACGGAATTGCCGGTCAACTTTGCCAGACCCTCCATCGACGTGTTGTTCGAAACGGCGGCCGAAGCCTATGGGGAAAAAGTTGTAGGGGTGATTCTGACGGGCGCAAATCATGACGGCAGTCAGGGATTGTCGACGATTAAAAAGGCAGGGGGGCTTGTCGTTGTCCAGGACCCTGAAACGGCTGAAGTGGACGCCATGCCACGATCGGCTATCGAAACCGTTCAGCCGGACCATATTTTGCCGCTGGAAAGGATCGGCTCTTTTTTGTCGGGATTGGTTTCAGTGCCTTATAGCCCAAAGATGGTTGGTTAACCGTGCAAATCGGATCATAGTATGAGTGAAACAGACAAATTTAAAATCCTTCTTGTGGATGACAGGCCGGCCAATCTGCTCGCTTTGGAAGGGCAGTTGGCCGGTCCCGATGTGGATATCGTCAAGGCAACGGGCGGCGAAGAGGCCCTTGGGCTCATGCTGGAGCAAGAATTTGCCCTTGTCCTTCTGGATGTACAGATGCCCGGCATGGACGGCTTTGAGACGGCTCAACTCATGAAACAGGCTGAAAGAACAAGGCACATCCCCATTATCTTTGTTACCGCCATCAGCAAGGAGCGAAAACACGTATTTAAAGGGTATGAAGCCGGGGCCGTCGATTATCTGTTTAAGCCGTTGGACCCGGATATTTTAAAAAGCAAGGTCAGCGTTTTTCTTAATCTTCATAAGCAAAAGCATGCGTTGAAAGCGGCCAATCAGAAAATTCTGGAGCAGCAAAAATCGGTCATCGAAGAGGAGCGGCTCAAGGTTCTGCTGCAAATGGCCGGGGCTACTTCCCACGAGCTGAATCAGCCGCTGATGGCCCTTTTGGGCAGCATCGAGATCATGCGGCTCGATGAAGAGATTCCGGAGTCCTTGTCCAAGCATATCGACAGAATCGACGCGGCCGGCCGTCGCATCGCTGAAATCGCCAAGAAGATGAGTGCCATTCGCCAGGCCGAGACAAAACACTATCCCGGCGGGGAGGCCATTATCAACTTTGATCAATCAATCCGCATCCTTTACGTGGAAGACTCGGATGCGGATTTTGAGCTTTTTGAGGCGTATTTGGCAGGCCTGGACAATACCGAACTGGCCCGGGCCGACAGCATGGCCCAGGCCATTTCCATTTTGGATAAGGAAACATTTGACCTGATTTTTGTGGATTACCTGCTTCCCGGCGGCTCTGGACTCGATTTTTTGCATTGGATTGAAAAAGAGGCCCTGGATACGCCGGTGATCTCGGTGACCGGCCACGGCGACGAGGTGGTCGCCACCAATATGATCAAGGCGGGAGCCTATGACTATCTGCCCAAAGTTTCTATCAATCAAGATACGCTTTCACGTTGCATCTTCAAGGCTTTGGATAAATACAAGCTGGAAAAAGAGGTCGAACAAACCAACGCCAAGATGGTTCAAATGGCCACCCGCGATCCCCTCACCGGTCTTTACAACCGCCACGCCATGAATGATCTGCTCGAAAAAGAGTTCAACAGGACCCGGCGATACGGGACCGATCTGGCCTGCCTGCTCATGGATCTGGATTCTTTCAAGGAGGTCAATGATACATACGGCCACGATTTCGGCGACCACGTTTTGCAGCAATTCGGCCAAAAGCTCATGAAAAGCCTGCGCGATACTGACGGGTGTTTTCGTTACGGCGGGGAAGAGTTCATGGTCCTGCTGCCCAACGCCAATGCCAATGAGGCCCGCCAGGCCGCTGAAAAAATAAGATGCGCCTGTGAAAGCAGCATCTATGACAATGGGGACCATGCCGCTACGGTCACCGTCAGCATAGGGGTGGCAACGGTTTCCGATGGGAAGCCGGCGACGGCCGGGGATCTGCTGGCACTCGCCGACAAATCCTTGTACCGGGCCAAAGCCGGGGGCCGCAACCGTGTGGTGGTCTGCCACCAGGATTCTACAAGCAGCCAACGCGGATAAAGATTTCAGCATAACAGGCGGATCCTGATCCGAATCAATGAACGAAACGATAGGTGATTTCGCTTCATCCGGCGATAGGACAATGCATCTATCCAAGGAGTAAACGTCGATTTTTATCCAGTAGTGATTCAATCCAGTTGGAAATCAGGGCAGTGGGAGTGCTGGAAAATAAAGTGGCCTAAAAAATCGGGAAGCTTTATGCATTAACCGCTTTTTTAAGTTTGGTGGGGCGACTGTCCTTTTGGTGGTAGACGGTTTTAAAGATATTCACCAAACGAGGATCGAGTTGAGTCCCGGACACCTGATCCAGCACC
>JASFGJ010000102.1:0-9629 GCA_050123815.1 Desulfobacteraceae bacterium | reverse complement strand
CATGGGCCGTAGCACAAGGGAAGGGTTCAGGTCGCCGAGATTGAATACCCGGCTTTCGCCTTCAAATGAGACAAAGGGCATCACCAATTCCTCAATGCCAGAGGGATTGACGCGCTCCAAAATGGCGGCCAGCGTCGTGGCGATGCCGGGTCCGTAGACATCCAGGCCGCCGACCAGGTTCTGGGTCACCGATGTGCCATGATCTTTGGTATCCGCCTTGATGCGATTTATGGTTCGGTAGATGGACAGATTACCCGAATAGAGCAAGGTTTCCATAATGTTTCCGCCGGCTTCACCCCAAAAGGCATTGCGCGTGATGTCGTTTTCACTGTTGTCCGGATCAAGACTGGATGGATAGGCGTTCTGGGAATTGGCGTTGATATCCGCAATATTGGATAAGTTGCCGGCAAGCTCCGACGGCCCGCCGTATAAAAACACATGAATGATCGTCGGCTGCACGTCAGGCGCCAGATATTGGATGGTATCGGGCAATGCAGCCCAGGCATGACGAGTTTGGAATAGAGGGGGCATCATCGCCGTTAATCCGCTCATCGCAGCTAATTTTAAAAAAGATCGTCTGTTCATCATATCGTGTTCTCCTCTTCTAATCCAACGCATTGAGATAGTAGGTTTCAGAAAGCCGGGAGAGATAATCCATCGTAATCAGGGCCTGGTACAATGCATGGTCTTCCGACGCGTAGTCTCTGTCATTGAAAATATCGCTCAGGGTCGAAAGTTCGACAGAGGTGGGCCACCTGGAAATGATGCTGAGAAACAGGTACTTGATAAAATCATCCCCTTCCAACCCGATCTCGATAAATCCCGCCTGCCATCCACCGTCGTTTGCATCGAATTCATCCCTTCGCCTGTCCAAAAGCAATGCTTCCCGTATGGCTTTATGGGAATATGAAAAGCTCAAGGTGTCCAGTGGCACTTCTGCGGGACGTCCGAGTTTGTAGGTTAATGCCGCCTGTTTCATATTCTTCAGCGTCGGAGATCCCGAGTTCCAGGCAGGGTTGATATTATAGAAAAATCTTGAATGGGCCCACCAGGAAATCCGGTGGGCGATATTGAAAAAGAGCTCTTCGAATTGAGCCGGCCTCTCTGTATTGAGGAGGAATTCGCGGGAGAAGATAATGGGAATAAAGATGTCTTCAAATACACGCGGGTTTTCGGATACAATTGTATCCACAACCTGTTGCTGTACATCGTCCGATGATCCGTTCAGGAGATTGTCCACCAGAAGAGAAGTGATTCTGGGTATCAGGTCGTCATGGTTCGCGACCGCCATGTAGAAATCGGTACATGTGGTCACCGTTGTGTCCAGGATCGCTTGAGGTTCCGTATTCTCGTCAAAGCCGATGACCAGCTGGTAATCCTCCGAGTTATCGGTCAACGACCAGTTCTTGCATGCCAGGGAGGCGAGTGGAACCTCCTCATCCTTAAAACGAGCCAGAAAAATTTCCATCATCTCCCGGGTATTGTCTTCGGGCGACCGAAAACGCCGCCAATTCTCCTGGGAGATCATGTGTTCATAAACCACATCCCGGATGGAATCACCATTTTCGATCATGCTGACCAGCCGTTGAAATACTCTTTGGATGTCGGTATAGCCGCATGTTTCCAGTTCGAGGGCCGGTGAAAACAGAATCGTATTGGCCAGTTTATAGGCCATCCATATCGCAAAATAGTCCCGGCTGAGTGGAAACTCGTAGAGCATGGCCAGCGGATATTGGTACGGCCGGGCCCGATCGTGGAAGTTGTATTTCTCATCAATAAGGTCAAACACGGCGTTTTTATCGGACAGGGGCTGCCCGAGTGACGATTTGACCTCGCCAATGCCCATGGCAGTGCTGTTTATCGTCAACGGCTCCAATCCACTGGAGAGATCGAAAAAGTCCGCCGCCGGCGTCCCTTTGTAGAGTGCGCTCATCAAGTTGTTGATGACCGCATATCTTTCCAAAGCCGACAACGCCTCATACTCCGCGGTTGAAAGCTCGAGACTTGAGGTGTTTCCGGGAGATGTGTCGTTGGTTGTTTTTGTCGATTCTTCGCCTCCGCAGGCAAGAAGCGATGAAACTGTGACCAGAACAATGGCAAAAGTGAGTAGGCGCATGCGAAGATCCTCCAATAGATACCGTACCGTTGTGAGTGAGACATACCCTCCTTGTTCCCCAATACGGGTACAAAGCCATAAGCAACACAAATTCAATGTTATAATCGGAAAATGGTTGGAATATATTGGAAATTACATGCAAGCAGCGTGCCGCATTTCGGGCCTTTTAATTTTAGATAGTTACAGCGTTATAGCTGCTCTGGGAGGCTAAACTGATTACATTTTTGTTTTAATACTATGTCTATTATTACGCATTATTCCCGATATCGCTCAATTTCGCGGATGCACCATCTCGATGCGCGGAGGGTCGGCGTCGTTTGTCAATTCGAGCAGGGCAAATTGCAGTTGTTTGCTTTGACCCGGGTTGATGCACAACGCTGTGTTGATATGCGTCGCTATTTCACCGGTTCGATTGGGTGATTCGTGGACGTGACCGTGCAGGGAGGCCAGCAGCAGGCCTTTGGCACTCCACTGTTCAATGAAGCGGCGAATGCTCCGACTGCCCACATGGGCGCCGGAGGCGATGACATCCAGCGGCGTGCCCAGTGGCGGGCAGTGAGACACGAAAATAAAATGGCGATCGATGTGCCGGGACAATTCGGCCAGATCGGATTCAATGGTTTGGTCGGAATCGAGATCGAGCCATGTCTCTACGATCTTGCCCGTGCCGGTAGTGTAGCCCCTGATCCGTATCCGGCTTCCCGGTGGATATGGCGCGCCGATGGCATCCGGTCGTTCCCAGTCCTTGCGCTGAAACGGTGTGGGGGGAACCATCATGTACCCAACAATGTCGACCCGCTCCGTTAACGGCGCTTTGCGCATATGCAGCAGACTGAACAGCTCGGGTTGGTGCTGCGCCAGTCGATGATGATTGGCTGCCAGATCGTCATTGCCGAAATCGAGGAAGATCTGGATCCGGCGGTTGGCCTTGAGCTGCTCGAGCGACGGAATCAAGGCGTTGTCGATATAATCGGCCTGAGCATCCAATATGCCCATGGTGCGCGCCTTCGGCAAATCATGCGGGACGATGTCCCCCCCAATGATCAGAGCATCGGCGCAGTCCTGCACGGTCTGACGGGTCAGGTCGGTCAGAAGGTTCGGGGCTGCATGGATATCGCTGGTAAACAGGATGCGCATGCACTTCTCCTTTTGGGTGAACCCTTAGGGGCGCATAAAAATAATTTATATTTTCAAGAGTTGAAGCGCCTGCCTGGCGAGGCGCGAAAACGCCCCGAAAACACCTCGGGATCTTCGACCGGCATATCGGGATATGTCAAGCTTTCACAACGCAGCCAGGCAGGATGCATCGGTGCTTAAAAATGTGAAGTTGTTTTTGCGCGAGCCCTTGGATAGCGCTGGCCGATTGATATGATAAGTGGGCTGTCTGCTATTTTACGGTCACTACCGGGCAGGGCGCTTCGAGCAGGACATGCCGAGCTGTGGATCCGAAGAGCAGTTTGCCCAATTGTGAACGTTTGTTTAATCCGATCACAATTTCATCCACCTTTATTGTCTCGGCAAAGCGAATCAGTTCCTCGGCCGCAGGCCGATTGCTTTGAGACATCTCGACTTTGCAGTCGATTTTGCATGCCGTGCACATCATCCGGGCTTCCTTGAGTGCTGATTGCAGCTGGGTGTGTTTCTGGTTTTCCCCCTCACCGGCGGCGGTAAACACATAGAGTTCAGCCTCCAGGGCTTTCGCGCGTTTTTGCGCAACTGACAGGGCGCGCTGTGACAGTTGAGATCCATCGTAACCAACTAAAATTTTCATTGCCCGAAGGCTCCTTTTACCATTAAAAACCTTGATGTTGCTTTGGGTTCGAGCAAAAGCAAATTTCAAGTTGGTTTTGCACGAACTTTAAATCCGATGATCATGTAGTCAAGTCGTTGCGTTAAGTCAACCCAAAGGTTGCCGTTATGCGCAGCAATAGTCGGTGAATGCGAATCATTCCAATTGTTAAGGCTTTTCCAGGAGCCGCAATAAAAAAGCGGTATCAGGCGCTGTGAGAGCGGCGTCTCGCCGCGACAAGACCTTCTCATGGCGTTGATGTCGCGGCGAGACGCCGCTCCCACACCGAATCATGTTTGCCGGGAATTGCTGGTTTTCACGGCCTGTGATTGAAATCCCCGCCAAGACGCGCTATGCATCCTGGTGGTATGAATTTGCTCTGTATGACATACAATCAGCTTGAGAATCAATTCCGGCGGCGTTACGGCAGGGGCGCGTTTCATGCGACGGCCCTGTATCGTGCGTTTTACCGGAAAGCAAATCTGAACCTGCGCGAGGTAGGCGCCTTTGATGCCTCGCCCGCACTGCGGCAAGCGGTTGCAGGCGACCTGTCGATCCGGGTGCCGTCCGTTGTGGATATCATTGAACAGGACGGTGTGACGAAGCTGGCATTTCGTTTGGATGACGGCGCCCGGGTGGAGGCTGTGGTCATTCCCATGGCCAACCATGCCACCGTGTGTATCTCTTGCCAGGTGGGGTGCCGCATGGGCTGCCGTTTTTGCGAGACCGCCCGGATCGGATGGCGACGTGATTTGACAGTGGATGAGATTGTGGCACAGGTGTATACGGTCAAGGTGCGGATGGGAATCGACGTGCGCAATGTGGTCTTTATGGGGATGGGCGAGCCGCTGGACAATTTCGATGGCGTGGTGCAGGCCATCCGTGTTCTGGAGGACCAACGCGGACTGGACATCGCCAAACGCCGCATGACCCTGTCCACTGTTGGGCTGCTGCCCGAAATCCGTCGATTGGCGGCTTTGCAGTGGCCGCAGCTCAAATTGGCCGTGTCGCTCAATGCGCCGGACGATACGCTGCGCAGCAAGCTGATGCCTGTCAACAAGCGCTATCCCATGTCTGTTTTAAAAACGGTGTTGGCCGACTATCCCTTGGCCCGCGGCAATGCACTGATGATTGAATATGTGCTGATCAAGGACGTCAACGACCGACCCGAACATGCCGCTCTTTTGGCCGCTTATCTACGCGGACTTACAGCGAAGCTCAACCTGATTCCATACAATCCCCGCCGGCGATCGTCGCTGGAAGCACCCACCGAGAAGGCGGTGGAAACCTTCCGCCGGCGGCTGATCGATCAACGGATCTTTGTGCGTCTGCGGGGTTCCAAGGGAAGCCGGATCCGGGCCGCTTGCGGCCAGCTGGGCGGTGCAGGGTAACAACACATTATAATTAATGCAAAAGTTTGGAAATACGCTGATCGATGCAAAGCGATTGAGGGGATCCGATTTCCAGTTGGCCAAATTGGGGGTGTAGGGGATTGATTAAAAAATTGCTTTCACTGGGCACAACGGATGATGGCACTTGCAGCAATAAGCTTTGCTTTTGTTCGAGCCATTTTTTCCCTACCATTTGAGATTGCTCGGATATAGGCAAGTCGAACCAATTTTCAGGCAATTGGGACTGCGGCAGGACATGTACCTGCGACTTGTCGAAGGTAACCGGGATTGCCACAAAACGTGTAATATCACTATCGTCCTCCAAATGAACAATCAACTCCAGGATCGCCAGGGACAAATTCTGAGCCACATAGACCATCGGGTAGCCGACCGGATTCCAACGGCCGCCAAAAATCTTCGCTCCTTCTCCGGAAAACGCATTATTGATATACTTTTTTTTGGTTATTCGCCACGCGGTGATTTTCATCCGGGGAAAATCCCATGATCAATTCGGCCAAGCAGATTGATTACTTCATGTGCGCCAAGATCTGTATCGGCGTATTCCAATGGGATTTTATCGCCTAAACCTCTGGCGGGATTTTTTAACCAGCTTTCCGCTTTTTTCTGGCTGCCGAATACATCAAAGGCCATATCATATACCTGGGCAAGACGCAGCACGCGCTCAGACTCATCGGTCCTTAGTCGCCCCTTTTCCCGGCGTCTGTCGAGGGTTCGCTTTGGGATCTGTACGATTTTTGACATGGCGCTGTCGGAAATGTTCAGCCGCTCCTTGAGCTTATCAATTGAATCGGTTGAAAGTCCCTTTTTAAGCTGAGAGATCAACTGATCCGTATTGTCGGCTTTTACGTCTATCGAATGGATTTGCATGGTACACCTCAATCGTTAGGCATGGCATTTGCGTATAATATATTGGCCATTTGCCTAAATGTAAAGAGAAATTATCGCCGAGGTGCATTTTTAAGGATACCTTTTTGTGACAATCAATTGTTGGACGGTGCTGTCTTCAGTTTTTCCTCCCTGGCCGCCTTGAGCAGCTCATTCAGCTTGCCTTTCGGTCCGTCGGGTAAATCGGTAAAGATGAAGGTGGCCCGCATATGGTTCGGCTTGCCGGCCGATTCCCATCCGAGCACCTCGATGCGCGACAAACGGGCGGTCAAGCCGTCGATGCTGCCCCGGCTATCGTTGATGTCGATGGACAACCCGATTCGTATCTGCTCACTCATCAGCAGCGATGGCTGTTCGCAGGCAAGCTCCACCAGAATCCCGCCTTTGCTGATATTGATCAGTGTTGCTTCGGCGTGTCGGTCTTTGGCTTCGATAGTCGCTTGGACATTGGCGAGGTGATACCGGGTATCCTTGCGCCAGGTGCGCGGATCGCAAACCGCATTGATCTTGTGGATCAAATCCGACGGCCGAAGCCGGATCTGGACGACACGATCAAAGCCCTGCTCCACAAGTTCGTTGCGCACATGGGGCGATTCGCTCTCCGAGATGATAATCAGCGGTAAAGCGTTGTTCGGCATCACGGCAAGAAGCTCCTGCCTGAGTTCGGCAATGGACATATCCTTGAGTTCGTCAGCCGCGATAATGACATCGAAACGTTCGGTCTTTAACATGGCCGCGCTTTCCGATCCGGTTGGCGTTTCGCTGATTTCGATGTCGCCGAGTTCGGAAAAGATGTATTTTTTAATCAAGCCTCGGGTGGAGCGCGTCGGATGGATCAGAAGGAGTTTGCGTACACGCATGATCAAACCTCACCAGGTATATTTAACGGTCTATTCCATTCACGATAACAATAGAAACGATAGCACTTCGAGGTGCTGGGTGCTGTTAACCGCAGATATTCCGGCATATTTGTTGCCGGGTGGATAATGTGTTTGGACCTGTGGTGGAACTTGAATTAGATGGATCTTTGACACACATATAAATACATTAGAACTTGATTATACTCGAAATCGGTCGTTTGGTCGATAACTTTAGCGAAAAAAAGGATCATCCGTCGGGGTCCTTAGCACAGGTTCAACAATTTGGCGGTATTGGCGCCGCAGATGGCGGCTTGTTGGGATTCATCGAGGCCGGCGGCTGCCAATTCTTTCATGTAGCGATCCGGCTTGAGCAGCGGGTGGTCGCTGCCAAAAAGGACCTTGTCCAAACCGGCCAGTTCGATGGCTTGCCGATAGATCTGTACTTGATAAAGATAGGGCGATGCGGCCGTATCGAACCAGATATTGGAAAGGACTTGGCGGATCTCCTTTTTTAAAAGCGTATACATAAAAATACCCCCGCCCCAATGCGCCAATATCAAACGGTTGTCTGAGAAGCGTTTCGCCAGGTTGTAGATCTGAGATAAGGTGTTCGGGCTCTTACCGGGGTATTGGTGCCCCACCGGCTCGTTGGTGTGCAGCATCACAACGCAGCGGTGTCGGCGCGCCAGTGCCATGACCGGGTCCAGCGCATCCAGGCATCGGTCATCGATACCGCTGCTGTAGAAGGCCAATTCCCCGATTCCCGATAATCCGGCCTCAAGGCAGCGTTGCGCCTCGTTTGCGGCCGCCGGGTGCAGCGGATCGAAGCAGCAAAATCCGATCAACCGCGTCGGATGCCGCCCCACGGCATCCATAATGTAGTCGTTGTGTCGTCTCGCCGTCTCGATCGAGCGCCAGGGAAATCCCATGACCACCGCCCGATCCACCCCTTGTTCATCCATCATGGAAACCGTCTCGCCGGCCCCCGCCATTTTAGATGTAGCCGAGCGATACAACAGCTCGAATTCCGGCTCATTGCTAAAAAATCTGCCGCGTTGCGATCGAATCTCAGGGGGAAAAATATGGGTGTGGACATCGATAATCGTCATTGAAACCTCGAAAAATATGGCTTTTTGTAAATAGTATCAATAGCATTGGCAGTATGATAAATGCAATTCCAAAGCATTTCCGGCGCAACCGGACACTAAATAAAATCGATAACATCCTTTGCTTAACACTTAACACTTTAAACTTAAAACTATTTTCGAATTTCTCAGACCGCTTTTTGTGCATATCAAGAGGCGTAGCCAGCGATCTAAGTTTCGGTAGCAACACTGTTGACTGAATCGTCGGGTTTTGTAGTATAGGCTTTAAGATAATTAATTATTTTAGAGCTTACGATATGTGCCGGTGCAAAACCAATTCCATGGACTGAGCCGATGTGTTTTCTTATTGCCGGTGTTCAACCCAGAACCAGGACCGTGGACCCTTCGCCGCGGCGCTGCCGGCAGTGTGGTTTGCATCAGGCGGAAATCCGGCAGGTGGATCATTACATCAGCCTGTTTTTCATCCCACTGCTCCGGGTAAAACAGGGTGAGCCCTTTGTGTACTGCCGTCGCTGCGAGCGAATCATGGCGGATAACCGGGAGCCGGAACCGTTTACCGGGACCGGTGCGCCGCCCCGGATGTGTCGGCAATGCGGCCGGCAACTCGATAAGGGATTCAACTACTGCCCCAACTGCGGGCAGCGAGCCAACCAATAATGACGAGGTGACAAAAATGCTTCGATTCGACAGTTCGTTGTCCCGGCGTGAATTTTTATATCTATCCTCAATGGCCGCTGCAGGCGTCGTGGTCGGTTGCGCCGCCAATCCGGTCACCGGCAAACAGCAGTTAATGCTGGTCAGTGAACAGCAGGAGATCGATATGGACAAGCAGCATTCGCCGCATCAGCTCTCCGCTGATTACGGAGCCGCGCAGGACCGTTCGCTCAACCAATATGTGGACGGGATCGGCAAGCGGATGGGGAAAAATTCGCACCGTCCCAAGATGCCGTACTCTTTTCGCGTGGTCAACGCCAACTATATCAACGCATACGCGTTTCCCGGCGGCACCATCGCAGCGACACGGGGCATTATGCTTGAGCTGGACAATGAAGCGGAACTGGCGGCGTTGATGGGTCATGAGCTGGGGCACGTCAACGCACGCCATACTGCGGAAATCATGTCCAAGCAAATGCTGACAACCGTGGTTGTCGGCGGTGTGGCCGTGTATGCCGGAACCAAAAGCACGGAACTGGGAGGGCTGGCCGCACAGCTCGGTATGCTGGGCTCTGGTGTCCTGCTGGCCTCATACAGCCGTGATAACGAACGCCAGGCCGACGACCTTGGCATGAACTACCTGGTCAAGGGCAACTACAGTCCGGATGGCATGGTGGGTCTGATGGATATGCTCAAAGGGCTCTCCAAAGGAAAGCACAGCTCTGTTGAATTGTTGTTTGCCACCCATCCCATGAGCACCGAGCGTTACGACACCGCAGTCTCTACGGCCCGAAAGAAGTATGGCGG
>JASFGJ010000101.1:0-9631 GCA_050123815.1 Desulfobacteraceae bacterium | reverse complement strand
ATCCTTGATACGGGATTTATGCCAACGAAAGGGCTCCATTCGCTATAATCGGCAGAATTCATCAACTTAACACTTAAAACTTAACACTTAAAACTATCAATTATCGGCCATGCCTTTTGTATCCTCGAAAAATCATTTCCGGCGGCTAAGGCGTGCAAGCATTATACAATCTTGGCCGTTAAGCGAAAATGCCGAGCAAAATCAGAATGAAAGCCCGGCTTTTATTGACAGACCGGTATCAGTATGGTAAACTTCTGGAGTTTTAAGCCTTGAAAAACAAATAACCATCTGAAATAGAAGAATTTATTTTGTTTGCATAACTACTCCGGAGTTCAAAATCAGGGTTCATCATGGCACACAAATTCTCCTTTATCGTTCTAGGTGGTTCCGGCACGACAGTCAAACAGATCCACTGGTCCCGTAACAAGCTTTACGCAATAGGGGCCTTGTTCGGCATTATCGTTGTGGTCGGATGTTACGGATTGTTTGACTACTTTTCGATGCGAAGCCAACTTGCGACAAAAAATCGCATTGAGAAAAACCTTGCCCAGCAATCCGAAGAAGTATTGCATCAGCGTGAACAGATTCAAAAATTTGCCGTCGAGATAAACGCCCTCAAAGAGAAGCTGATTCAACTGAACGAATTCGAAGAGCAGATTCGTATCATCGCCAATATCGATCAACCCAACAGCTATGACGGTCTCTTTGGGGTGGGAGGGTCGGCGCCTGATGATTTGAATCCAAACATCGAGCTTACCGAACGGCATCAGCGGCTGATCAAGGATATGCACCATCAAATCGGCCAGTTGGATACGGCCTCCAACCACCAGAGAAACGGTTTCGAATCGCTGTTGGGCAAACTGGAGGCGCAAAAGAATCTGCTGGCGCATACGCCCGCGATACGGCCTGTCGGTGGATGGGTTACATCGCGGTTCGGCTATCGCCAATCGCCGTTTACAGGCAAACGCGAATTTCACAAGGGGCTGGACATCGCCAATCGCCTCGGTACGCCTATCATTGCCACTGCCGACGGCGTCGTATCTTATTCCGGTAAAAAGGGAATGCTTGGCAATGTGGTGGTTATCGATCACGGGCACGGTCTGGTAACCCGCTATGGACATATCGACGTGCTGGAAGTCAAGGTGGGCGCGACGGTAAATCGAGGTCAGGTCATTGCGCGCATGGGCAATTCCGGCAGAAGCACCGGTCCGCATCTGCACTACGAAGTCAGACTCAATGGGGTTCCAGTCAATCCGACCAAATACATCCTGAACTGATTCCGTAAATTTCCGAAACATTGTTTGAAAGCCGATGCCTCGGGTATCGGCTTTTGCGTTGGGAATTGCCCTGGGGCTCAGGCAAAAATATATTTATATTTTTAGGCGAACCCTTGAGAATGCATTGAAAATTTCCTATGCTCGCGCTATAGACCGCCTACTGCTTAGAAGTGGTTTCAAAACCTCCCCTCGGGCCCAATCTCGGTGTTGGGGTGAGGCGTTTAATCCTCAAAATACTTTATGTATTCCTGCGGTTAAACGCCTCACCCCGCCTTGATCTTGGACCCGATTGAAGGCTTTGAAACCACTTCTATGAGAAAAAGGCCAGGAACCCTGTCACACATTAGGAAGGATGCCGACGATCATGGTTATGAATCTGCTGACACGCCTCTTCGGGAGCAAGAACGAACGAGAGCTGAGACAGGTGCAGCCGCTTGTAGAAGCGATCAACCAGCTGGAACCGCAGATGCAGGCAATGAATGATGAGCAGCTTAAGGGCCAGACCGCGCTTTTCCGGCAGCGACTGGACCAAGGCGCGGCGTTGGACGATTTGCTGCCCGAGGTGTTTGCAACGGCGCGTGAAGCCTCACTGCGCGTTCTGGATATGCGTCATTTCGATGTCCAGCTGATCGGCGGGATCTTTTTGCACAGGGGCCGGATCGCCGAAATGAAAACGGGCGAGGGCAAAACACTGGTCGCCACCTTGCCGGCATATCTCAATGCGCTGACCGGCAAAGGCGTGCACGTGGTGACGGTCAACGATTATCTGGCCCGGCGCGATACCGAGTGGATGGGGCAGATTTATCACTTTCTCGGTTTGTCCGTCGGTACCATCATGCATGGGTTGAATGACGCCGAAAGACGGCAGGCCTATGGTTCCGATATCACCTACGGCACCAACAACGAGTTTGGTTTCGACTACCTGCGCGACAACATGAAATTCGACAATGAATCGATCGTTCAAGGCCACCTGAACTATGCCATCGTGGACGAGGTGGACAGCATCCTTGTTGACGAGGCGCGAACGCCGCTGATCATCTCCGGACCGGCGGAAAAGTCGACCCATCTGTACTACGAGGTTAATGGGATCATTCCTCAGCTTAAAGAGGAGACCCATTATACGAAGGACGAAAAGGCCCGCAGCGTGACCTTAACGGAAGAGGGCGTTGCCGCCGCCGAGCGAGCCCTGCAGACGGAAAATCTGTTCGATCCACGCAATATCGAGACACTGCATCATGTTAACCAGGCGTTGAAAGCCCATACCCTTTTCAAGCGGGACGTGGATTACATCGTCAAAGAGGGCCAGGTGATCATCGTGGATGAATTCACCGGACGTTTGATGCCGGGGCGGCGATACAGCGAGGGGTTGCATCAGGCTCTGGAAGCAAAGGAGAACGTCAAGATTGAAAATGAAAACCAGACCCTGGCCACCGTTACCTTTCAAAATTACTTCCGAATGTACGATAAGCTCAGCGGCATGACCGGTACGGCCGACACCGAGGCCGCAGAGTTTAAAAAGATCTACGATTTAGAGGTCAGCGTTATTCCGACCCACAAGCCCATGGTCCGTAATGACTTTCCGGATGTGATTTTCAAGACCAAGCGTGAAAAATATGAGGCGGTGCTGGATGAGATCCGGGAACTGAACCAGAAAGGACAGCCGGTACTGGTTGGAACGATCTCCATCGACGTTTCGGAACAGATATCCAAAAAACTGAAAAAACGCGGCATCAAACACACCGTGCTCAACGCTAAAAACCACGAAGCCGAAGCCGAGATCATCGCCATGGCAGGTCAAGAAGGGGCGGTCACCATTTCCACCAATATGGCCGGCCGCGGTACGGATATCAAGCTCGGTGACGGTGTCATCGAATTGGGTGGGCTTCACATTCTCGGAACGGAGCGCCACGAAAGCCGGCGCATCGACAACCAATTGCGCGGACGCTCCGGCCGCCAGGGCGACCCTGGTTCGTCACGCTTTTATATGGCTCTGGAAGATGACCTGCTGCGCATCTTCGGCGGCGAACGCATCAGCGGCATCATGGGGCGCCTGGGGCTTCAGGATGGTGAGCCCATCGAACACAACCTGATCAGCCGGGCCATTGAAAACGCCCAGACCAAGGTGGAAGGCCACAACTTTGATATTCGCAAGCATCTGCTGGAATATGATGACGTAATGAATCAGCAGCGCGAGGTCATTTACCGTCAGCGGCGCGATCTGTTAAAAGGTGAGGACATCCGTGAGACGATCTTGGATATGATGATGGAAAAAGCCGAACAGATTGCCGCGAGCATCGCCGATGACCGGCATGCACCGGATCAGTGGGACTGGAAAACCATGTCGGATGCGGTTTTCAAGCAATTCAACTTCAGGCCTAAGCCACTGGACGAAGACACCATGAGCGGACTGACGGATGAAGGACTGGCCCAGGAGATTTATGATCAATCATTGGCGGTCTACCAGCAGCGGGAAAAGAAGATCGGCAGCGAAGATCTGCGTCATCTTGAACGCGTAGTGATGCTGCAGACCGTAGATAATTTATGGAAAGATCACCTGCTGAGCATGGACCATCTCAAAGAGGGGATCGGACTGCGAGGATATGCGCAGCAGAATCCCCTGCTGGTATATAAAAAAGAGGGATTCGAGCTGTTTCAGGATCTGATTGGGCGCATCAAAGAGGAGACCCTGGGCATCATGTTCCGAATTCAGTTGGCCGAGCCCGACTCTTTGCAGGACATGCAGCGGTCCCAGGAGCAGGACCTTGTTTTTTCGGGATCAGATGCGACACCCCCCAAAAAAAAGCCTGCCAAACGCCAGCAAAAAAAAATCGGCCGCAACGATCCCTGCCCCTGTGGCAGTGGCAAAAAATACAAAAAGTGCCATGGCAAGTAAGATGAGACGATGGATTAACTTAGGATTTGAATGGATATGATCGTCGGTGTGATTTCTGATACACATGGTATGTTGGCGGCCGCTGCCAGGAACGCCCTTAAGGGCGTTGATCGTATTTTGCATGCCGGTGATATCGACGGACCCGAGATTCTCAAGTTATTGGATGAGATTGCTCCGGTGACGGCCGTACGCGGGAACATGGATCATGGCGGCTGGGCGGATGACCTCCACTCGGCGGACATGATTTCCATCGACGGTACCCTGATTTATATGTTGCACAACCTGGATGCCCTTGACCTCGACCCGGTTGCTGCCGGCATCAATGTCGTGATCAGCGGCCATACCCACCAGGCGCACATCGAAACCATCCATGGGGTGCTCTACCTCAATCCGGGCTCCGCCAGTCACGGGCGATACGGCAGCCCCCGCAGCATCGCCATCATTAAGCTTGCCAAGGGCCGGATTCGACCCGAGATTCTGGCATTGGATGGATGAACGGCTCTAAAGAAGCCCGCACCAAGTGTCGATATAAGCTTTAAGATAAAGACCAATCCTCTTTACAAGGACAGTCCCGGATGCTTATAATCATTTTCGAGTGGCTAAGGTAAAATAATCGTAATTGGCAAATTAATCATATGGGGCAGTATCTACCGGATACCAAAGAGGAGAGTGATGTCAGAACCGATCGTGACGTTAGCGAACCGTCAATGTACAAGGTTCTGCTGCACAATGACGACTATACGACGATGGAGTTCGTTGTGCAGGTGCTGATGCAGATATTTCGCAAAAGTGCCGAAGAGGCGACGCGCATCATGCTCAATGTTCATGAAAGGGGAGTCGGGATATGCGGAGTCTATCCCTATGAAGTTGCCGAAACAAAGGTTGAAACAGTTGTTCGGATGGCACGTGAAAACGGCCATCCGTTACAATGCACCATGGAGAGAGTATAAGCCATGATCAGTAAAGAGCTCAGCGTTACCCTGGGATTCGCAGTTCGGGAAGCAAAGCGCAGACGCCACGAATACGTCGGAATCGAGCATATCTTGTATGCGATCTTGCATGACGGAAATGGGGTGGAAATCATCGAAGGATGCGGCGGCAATGTAGAGCATCTGAAATTGACCATCGAGGATTTTTTCTCTGAAAAAATGGAAGTGATTCCTGAAAGCGACGAGTATGTTCTCCAGCAGACCATTGGTTTTCAGCGGGTCATTCAACGGGCGGTGAACCACGTGCGATCGGCGGAAAAGGCCGAAGTAGCCGTCAGCGATATACTTGCGTCTATTTTTATGGAAAAAGATTCGCACGCCGCATTTTTTCTCAATCAGGAAGGGATTACACGGCTGGACGTACTCAACTATATATCCCACGAGATGCACACGGACAGGCCGGAGGACGATACCGACACCACGGGATTTGAGAAGCCCGAGGTTGAAGGAGAGAAAAAAAAGAAAAAGTCCAATCCCTTAGAAGCTTATACGGTGGATATGATGGAACTGGCTGCCGCGGATAAGCTCGATCCTGTTATAGGCCGTCAATCCGAATTGCAGCGGACGATGCAGGTGCTGTGCCGCAGGCGCAAAAACAATCCGGTCTTTGTAGGAGATCCCGGCGTCGGCAAGACGGCCATGGCCGAAGGCTTGGTGCAGAAAATTTACAATGGCGATGTGCCCGATCTGTTGAAAGAGATGCGTGTCTATTCTCTCGATCTTGGCGGGATGCTTGCCGGATCAAAGTTTCGCGGTGACTTTGAGCAACGCTTAAAAGGCGTTATCAATGAATTGCAAAAGCGCGATAACGTGATCTTGTTTATCGACGAGATTCACACAATCGTTGGTGCGGGAGCCACCAGCAGCGGCTCCATGGATGCCTCCAACATATTGAAACCTGTTTTGGCCAGCGGCGACATCCGTTGCATCGGTTCGACGACCTATGAGGAGTTTAAAAATCATTTCGAAAAGGATCGCGCCCTGTCGCGGAGGTTTGAAAAGATAGAAATCGCTGAACCTTCCATCGCCGAGAGTGTGCTGATTCTTAAGGGGCTCAGATCCCGATATGAGGAGCACCATCAGATCGTCTATTCGGATGCCTCTTTAAAGTCCGCCTGTGAATTGTCGTCCAAATACCTGAACGACCGTTTTCTCCCGGACAAAGCCATCGATGTCATTGACGAAGCGGGCGCCTATATTCGTTTGACCGGCCACAAACAGCGCAAACGGATCAATCCGACCGATATCGAAAAGATCGTCGCTAAAATGGCGCGGATTCCCACGGTCAGTGTCTCAACGCCCGACAAGGCGAAACTGGGAACCCTGGAGGATCGACTGAAGCAGGTGGTGTTCGGCCAAGATGACGCCATAGCAGCCCTGGTAACCGCCATTAAACGGCAGAGAGCCGGGTTGGGACATCCGGAACGACCGGTCGGCTCTTTTCTGTTCACCGGTCCCACCGGCGTCGGCAAAACAGAGGTGGCCCGCCAGGTGGCTTTGAATCTGAATGTTGAATTTGTGCGTTTCGACATGAGCGAATACATGGAAAAGCACGCCGTTGCGCGTCTGATCGGCGCACCTCCGGGATACATCGGATTCGATCAAGGGGGGCTGCTGACGGATACCATTCGCAAACACCCCTATAGCGTGTTATTGTTGGATGAGATCGAAAAAGCCCACCCAGACCTTTACAATATCCTGCTTCAAGTGATGGATCATGCGACGCTGACGGACAACAACGGCAAAAAAGCGGACTTTCGAAACGTCATTTTGATGATGACCTCCAATGCGGGCAGTCGTGAAATGAGTGCCGCAACCATTGGATTCGGGGACCCAAAAAAGGATCCCGGCGGTAAAGGCAAAAAGGCCGTTGAGAAATATTTCAGTCCGGAATTTCGTAACCGACTCGACAGCATCATCTCGTTCAATGGTCTAGACATGCAAATCATGGAGATGATCGTTGACAAGTTTATGGCGGAATTTTCAGTCCAGCTGGCGGTGAAAAAAGTCGAAATCACCTATACCGATGCGACACGCGTTTGGATGGCTGAAAAAGGGTATGATCCGCAGTACGGTGCGCGGCCTTTGGCCCGGGTGCTGCAGACTGAAATTAAAGACGTCCTGGCGGACGAAATTCTGTTCGGAAGATTGGCAAAGAACGGCAAAGTCCTCATCGATGTTAAAGATGATCAATTGGTGTTTGACTATACGTAATGCTTGCAAAGGCTGCAACGCATACCATGCCTGTCTTCCGCTTAACCGAAAAGCTCGTGTTTCCGCCGGTGCATTTGTCCACACCTGAGGGCCTTCTGGCCGTCGGCGGAGATTTGAGCGTTCAACGGCTGTTGTTGGCCTACAAAAGCGGAATCTTTCCTTGGTACTCAAAATCAGAGCCTCTGTTGTGGTGGGCTCCCGATCCACGATCGGTGCTGTTTCCCCACGAACTTAAAATCTCACGGTCACTGCAAAAAGTCCTGAAACAGAAAAGATACACGGTCAGGATGGATACGGATTTCCGTTTTGTCATTGAATCCTGTGCGGTCATTGAGCGTAAGGGCCAGCACGATACGTGGATCACCGATGAAATGATTGATGCCTATCTGAAGCTGTACCGACAAGGGTATGCCCACTCGGTTGAGACATGGTCTCGGGGGAAAATCGTCGGTGGTTTATATGGTGTCTCCATTGGGCGCTGTTTTTTTGGAGAATCAATGTTTTCCAAGCGAAGCGATGCCTCGAAAGTGGCGCTGGTGTATTTGTCTCGATTTGCAGCAGGCATGGGATTTGGATTTATCGATTGCCAGGTTCCCAGCGATCATCTTTGCAGATTGGGAGCACGCAACATGCCGAGAAACAGGTTTATGAGGCTGCTTGCAACATACATAAACCAGCCGACTGCCATTGGACCATGGCGAGTTACGGAAATTTAAGATGAATCCTTGAGTGCTTCCGGCGGATTAGGCTTTCTCCATCGTCTGATGGATTCGGAAACAGGCATCCACTGCGTGGAACATCGCAGCTTTAACAGACAATGACATCCGATCGCAGAGGCATTTTATTCGGAATAGCGGTTGTCCTTGCGGCGATCTTCGCCGGCGCGCCTGTCAATTCCACTCCTTCGCTCGGGAATATGACATGTATATGAGAACTGGCGTCTGTCGCTGTTTTTGCGCCGCCCGCCGTTGTCGGTGATGTTTATTTCATTCACCAGATCATTCCCCTCGTCCGTTGTGAAGAGCTCTACCGCTTGCATTTGCTTAATTATAGATCCTTGTATTGGCTATGAACAGTATTGATCCTCTCAACAATGCAATTTTAATACCAGCCATACAGTCTGCTGGAGACCACAACCCTGTGTGAATGTACACGCGTGTTACTTCATGAAATCACTACAATATTTTCTTTGCTGATTTGATCCGGATTGGTCGTCACCCCTTTCAGGTTTATTCGGCTGTGTAAAAAGTTCGCCAATCTATCACTACTTTATTACCCAGTAGGTAATTTCAGTGATACGGTTAACTACCGTATGAATCCGAAGGAGGGGCGATTCCGAGTTCACTGATTTTGTTCAAAAGCGTTTTGTAGCTGACCTTGAGAATTTTGGAGGCTTTGCTCCGATTCCAATCTGTTTTCTCCAGTACGTAGGATATCACCTCTTTTTCGACTTTATCCACGGCCTTTTTCTTAACCGACTTGAGCGAGAAATTGTTGTTCTTCAGAGGATCGGCGCTCTCCAAATCAATGAGCGAATTTAGCGTGCTGCCGCTTGCCGAAGCCGGCTGTGAAGCCAAAGCCATATGGTCTGAAGGGGTGGTTTCAAAAAGCTCGGCGACGATCTTGTCGCAATTGCCCAGGACCAGCATTCGTTTGAGTACGTTCTGAAGTTCCCGGACGTTGCCGGGCCAATGGTAAGTGGTCAGCTTCTCAATAATCGCCCGGCCCGGCGGGTCGATGTCGCTTCCTCCCAGCTGTGATGCGTACTGCTCGATGTAATAGTTAATCAAAGGCTCGATATCTTCCGGCCGTTCACGCAACGGTGTAATAAAGACCTTGATAATATTGAGACGATAATAGAGATCCTCTCGAAACTTGCCTTCAGTGATCTCTTGCTTCAAGTCATGGTTGGTGGCCGCGATTACCCACGTGTCCGTTTTTATTTCCTTTTCAGACCCAAGGGGGGCAAATTCTCCACTTTGCAGCACATGCAGCAATTTGGCTTGAAGGGGCAGCGACATATCGCCAATTTCATCCAACAGCAGGACTCCGCCATGAGCCAATTGGAACTTGCCTCGTCGTTTTTGCTCTGCACCGGTGAATGCGCCGCGTTCATAGCCGAACAATTCGCTTTCGAGCAAACCCTCCGGCAATGCCGCGCAATTTATTTTAATGAATGGCTTACCCAGGCGTGGCGATTTCTGGTATAAATTCTGAGCGACAACTTCCTTACCGACACCACTCTCGCCAAAAATAAC
>JASFGJ010000100.1:0-9643 GCA_050123815.1 Desulfobacteraceae bacterium | reverse complement strand
ACGAGCAGGCTTTGTCGCGGCGAGACGCTGCTTCCACAGCGCCGGCATACCGCGGTTTTTTTATTCGTGCAATGTAAAAACTAGTTGGCGCTTATGGGGCCCCGTCCCTGCCTTTCGGCCGGGGCAGCGCCAGGTAGGGGGCGACCACCTCGTTCTTGTTCCCGCCGGTGCCATCGTAGGTAATCGCGACGATGGGAGTGTGCGTGATCTTTTCGATACGGCCTGCCATGGCTTCCGTAATCAGTGACGGGCAACAGAAGGCGGGGCTGGTTTGAACGAACAGAGCGATATCGGGGTGGCGCTTTTTCAAGTAGTGTATCTTAAGGATATTCTCCATCGATTCTCCGGTGTTCTCGATCCGGATGTTGTACCTGTTGAGGATCTGTTGAGGGGATTCGTCATAGACCGGCTCCGGCTCTTTAATGATACGCTGAAAGTATTTATAATACGTCTTTTCCAAACGGGTGATGGTGGCGATCAGGGCTTTGGAGGAGAGCGCTTGCACATAGCTGCCTTCGACAAACCATTTGCGCAGGTACGGCTGGGCAATCATCTTGACATAAGTGCTGTATGGCGTTGTTACTACCTCGCCGCCATGTGCTTCGATAAAGTGAATCAAATCCTGATTGATCAGTTCGTTGTCGCGGACATATAAATCACCGAATATGGCCACCTTGGGCCGTGAGCGCGAGCACCCTTCAGGGCAGACCTCGATGCTTTCAAACCACGCGATGACTTGTGCTAAGGCCTCTTCTTTGGAGCGGCCGAATCGAAACACGCTTTCCAACAGGGCCAGGCTTTTGCGCATGGCATGGTCTGTGGTCCCGGCAACTTTTTCATAGGGTCTGATGCGGCATCCCATTTTTTTCAGCAATCCGCCGAACATAAAGCCAAGATAGGTGTTGACCGGCAATTTCATGGAGATATCGGCCAATGAGAGGTGACCGGTGTATACGCCGGTCTTTTGCATGCCGTTGCCGAACGCATCCAAAATATTTTGAATTTGATGGGCATAAAGGCCTATGTTGCAGGCGATTTTAGAGGCGCCGATCCATAGCAGGGTGCGCCCGGGATCGAGATCATGGGTTTCAATATAATCGATAAACTCTTGTGCAATGATAGTCAGGGGCGTGCACTGGCCGCTGTTAAAGCGCATGCTTTTGCGAATCAGGGTGTCGCTGCTGCTCAGCAGGCGGGCATCGAAGCCCTCTTTTTGCAGGTTGGCCACGACCAGGCGCTGGCACGTCGGATCCCAGTTCGGAAACAGCACTGTTTTATCTTTTATCTTTGCAGCGCGTCTGGGAACCAGGGACGGGGCATACCTGGGGACCTCTTTTGGAGCGCGCAATGCATAGTGGCTTGTGAAAGCGTTGATGGCGGCTTCGATACGGGTTTCGTAGCCCACACTGGAGTCGTGTTCATCCAGTTGCAGGATGAGGTAGGGTTTGTCGTGGGCGGACAAGATCTTTTTGAAATAGTCGATGATAAAACTGTCCGGTGTGCATTTAAATGAGGTGACCAGTACCGGGTAGGCTGAATCGGTGCGGGCAACGGCCTCGGCGGCTTCCAGAATGCTGGCGGCGAAGTGCCAGTGAATCTCTTTCAGCAGCGGTTTAATGGCGCCGGCATCCTCCGGTACATTGGGGAGCATGTCTTGATAAAAGGTTTTAACACCAAGTCTGGCAAAGATGTCCAAAATGCCGTTGTTCATGGAGGGATCCAACACCGTATAGGGTCGGCCCAAAATGACGGCGTGAAGATCGTTGGGCGCCTCCAGATGGCGTTGATACACTTTTTTCAATCGAGTGAGGGCTCTCTGCTTGAATGTCACCGCAGCGTCAAAAGCTGCCGAGACGTCGAGAAAACGGATGTTCTGGCGAATGTGGAGGTTGAGCATGCGCTGCAGCTGCACCTTGGTGAAAAGGATATTGTAGAGATAGTGAACCAGCGGGGTGAGGATTCTGTTTTCGGTTCGGTCCGCCGCAAGGTTTGAGGCCATGCCGGGTGCAAATTGGGTATAGTAGCAATACTGCCGCCGAACAGACTTGTCCGGGATCTTTTGTTCCAGATAAAACGGTATAAACAGATAATCACATTTCGGCAGCAGGTCATCGATATGACCGAACAGCGCCGTCATAGGAGCGCAGAATTCTGCGCCCGCCAAGGGTTTGCCGGTTTTAACGACGTCACGGTGTGCCGTGCTGGTGACGGTGCGGATGCCAAGGTCGGCAAAAAAGTGCCGCCACATGGGCAGATCCTCCATCAGATGCAGGCCGGCTGGAATGCCGACGGTCGGTCCTTGTCGGGGAATCCTGGGCCGGGACATGCGAAAGGCCTTTTTGCGTTCGGCCAACAAGTCAAAGCCGGAGCGGTTGTTGTCGACCCGCTTGCGGGTCTGATAATCTCTGCCGCACAGGAAACCATAGGCCGTTTCGCTGCCTTTGACCTGCGCCACGGTGATCTTGCAATGGTTGGTGCACAGTTCGCAAATCTCCGAGCGGATGGGGATATCGAGTTGATACAGGCCCAGTCCTCTAAAGCGGGTTTGCGCAACGCCCTGCTCGGCCAGGGCAAGGGCGCTGCCCATGGCGCCGGTGAGGTGGCAAAACCGCGAAACATGGATGGGTTTTTGCAGTCGCTGCTCCATGGCGGCCACCAGGGACTTGATTTTTGCGGTGGCGCCCTGAAAGGTGATGACAGCGCCGATGCTGCTTTCAATGGCCACCTTGCTCAAGTAATTTTCCACCACCGAATGCAGCACGGCGGCCATGACTTCATTGACCGAATATCCGGTGGACAGGTAGTGATTGATGTCCCTTTCCATGAACACCGTACAGCGATCGCTGGCCAGGGGAGATTGCCGATGTTCGGTAAGCTCGGAGACCTGATCCAGCGGGCACTCGAGCTTTTGGGCCTGTTCCTCGATAAAACTGCCCGTACCGGCGGCACAAACCGCGTTCATCGCGGAAAACGTCACCCGGCCGCTTTGTACTGTAGTAAATTTTGAATCCTGTCCGCCGATTTCGATGATGGTGTCTACCATGGGATTGAGTGCAACAGCGGCCTTGGCATGGGCGGTGATTTCATCAAGGATCAGGTCGGCCCCCACGATGCTGCCGGCAAATTTCCGACCCGATCCTGTCGCGGCCACGCCAATGATCTCAATCCCCACCTTTTGGTTCTGTCGCAGCCTGTCAATGGCGGCCATCAGGTTTTGGGTCGCGTTGACGGGTTTTCCGGCGGTTCGGGTGTAGAAGCCGGCCACCATCCGGCGGTTGGCGGTCATCAAGACAGCCTTGGTACTGGTGGAGCCGATATCGATCCCCAGATAGAATCCCCGGCCGACCGATGGCTCAAGATCCTCGTACAGGTCCACTTCAACCGGATTTGCGGCGTCCCAACTGGTCTCGGTATAAGTATGATGTCGGGCAAAGTCCGGATAGTCTGAACGTTTCAATTCAATGGGATCATGGCAGAGCTGTTTTTCATAGGACTGAGGGATGATGATATCCTGTGTCGTTAATGGGTTGGATGATTTTTTACGGTCCTTGCCGCCCAACAGGCACAGCGCCGCACCGGCCGCCTCGCATGGAAGCTCTGCAACGATGAGCTCCAGGTCGGTCAGGTCGCGAAGGTGATCGAAAACTGCCCGGTTGTGGGCCACGCCACCGGTCAACAGCATAGGTCCCACGGGAGTCTGGCCGCTGAAAAGGACATCCACCACATTTTGGGCCAATCCGCGGCATAAGCCATCACAGATCTCTTCCAACAGATACCCTTCCTGTTGGGCATGGGCCAGATCGGTTTTGGCAAAAACCGCGCAGCGAGAGGCGATTTTTGGAACGGTTCCGGTATTGGCCTGGGCCAGGTCGCTCAGGGCGGCGGTGTTTTCAAGTTTCAAGCGCAGGGCCTGCTGGTCGAGGAAACTGCCCGTGCCGGCTGCACATCCGGTATTGGCGCGGAACGTACGATAGTTGCCCTGGCGATCCAATTGGATCATGCCGAATTTTTCAGCACCGATGATGAGAATGGATCGGACCCGGGGATAAAAGCGCCGGGCAGCAGCGATGGCGGCCACCCGATTGTCGCAGCGATACAGTGCCTTGACGCTGGAAGGCGTGGAGGCGGTGGCTGCAATGCCGGCGATTCGGGACAAATCGAATCGGCCCAGCACACCTTTGAGATAATCGTCGGCATGGCCGTGATGGAAACCGTAGACGGATGTGATCAAATTGCCGTCTGGATCGATTTCCGCCAGGTTGACGGCCGCCGAGCCGATATCGATGCCGAGGATCGTTTCAGATTCTGCCATAACAGCCCTTCTGTGTCGGATCAAATGGAAGGTGTTAAACCGGGCAAAATTGAGATATTCAGCATCGGCGGTGGATGATCCGGTGGGGACTTGGGCATTTGAGAAAAATGTTAGAGGCGTAATGGATGTCCGACTCAGGAAATTGGATAGTTTCAGATTAGCCGAAAGGCGGTTGCGTGTCAAAGTTTCAAAGGAGAATTGCAATTTATCTCAGGCGCTAATCGGCATTGCCAGGTATTTCAAAGGAGAATTGCAATTTATCTCTGGTGCTAAGCGGCATTGCCAGGTATAAGGTAGTTTGCCAATTTTCCGATCGCAGCGATATCGACGATCATCACCGGGAATTGGGTAGCCACGCGCCTGATGAGATTAAACATGAACACCCGATTTGAATTGACAGACAACTACCGCACTGTTCCGGCCGAAGTTCCGTTTGTCTCAAGACTTCTGCCGGAGCTTTCGTTCTATAGCCGTTTTTTGTGGACGGTTTTCAAGGCCGCGGCAAAGACGAGCCATCATCGGTATGACAGAACGGCCCTGTGCCGCAGCAGCCTCGATGTGCTGCGGGATCTGGAATCGATCGGCGTTTGTTTTGAAATCGACGGCACCGGGTATTTGCAGTCGCTTGAGACGCCCTGTGTGATCGTGGCCAACCACATGAGTGTTCTCGAGACCGCGATCCTGCCGGTGGTCATCCAGCCCATCAAGGATTTGACTTTTATCGTCAAAGAGAGCCTGATGCGCTATCCGGTGTTCAAGCATGTGCTGGCGACGCTGGATCCCATTGTGGTCAGCCGCATCAATCCGCGTCAGGATCTTCGAACGGTCATGCAGGAGGGGATCGATCGTCTTAATCGCGGTATGTCGGTGGTGGTGTTTCCCCAGACCACCCGTTCCAACGCATTTGATGCGCGCCGATTCAACTCGCTGGGAATCAAGTTGGCCCAGCGCGCAAATGTACCGGCGGTACCGCTGGCATTGACTACCGACGCCTGGGGCAACGGCAGAATCATTAAAGACTTCGGTAAAATCGACACCTCGAAAACGGTTCGTTTCAGCTTCGGGCAGCCCATAACGATCCAGGGCCGAGCAGGGCAGGCCCATCAGGTTGTGATTGAATTTATCAAAGGCAAATTGTCGCAATGGCGCTACATTACAAGCACTGCGCCGTCCGGATGATCACCGGATTGCTTCTCTGCTGTGCGGTCTCGCTGCTGCTGGGACCTTCGGCTTCAGATGGCCGGAGCGCATTCGCCGACGGCCGGCGATTTTTTTACAGTGGCAACGGCTGGATCCATTTGGCCGCCCAAAAAAGCGAAGCTGAATTTCGAGGCCGCTACCGCAGTGAAACGGGCAGTTATGATCCGGACGCCCTTGGGCAGATCTGCCGGGTTTTCGGGGCTCCGTATCACCCCTCTCAGGCAGGGATCTCATTGCGTCTGATCGAATTTCTGGACTTTCTGGAAGATCGGTATCGCCAAGGCACCCGCATTACCATCACATCCGGTTACCGTAACCCCACATACAATACAACGCTTCGGCAGCAGGGGAGGCTGGCGGCCAAAGCCAGCTTGCATCAATACGGCATGGCCGCCGATCTCATCATGCAGGACGTACCTTCGAAACGGATCTGGCTGGACGTCAAAGCACTGGGCTTCGGAGGAGTCGGTTATTATCAGGGCAAGACAGTGCACATCGATGTCGGTCCTGCGCGGTCATGGGATCAGACCACTTCAGGTGTAGGCACCGGGATATCGGACGATAACAAGCTGATCGGGCTGGTGACGGACTATGATATTTACCGATCGGGGGAACCGATCGTGCTGCGGTTTATCCGCATGACGGCCTTTCCCATCGGCGTGAAACCGGAGTTTGTGTTGGAGTCCTCCGGCCGGCGCGTTCCTTCGGCCACGGTGTTTAAACCTTCTTTTGTCGTCGACGTGACCACTGCCTGCCCTGCGTTCGAATCCATTGAACAGATGAACGACATTTGCTGGGAGCTTCCACCCACGATAGCAGCTGGACGGTATCGAATCCGGGCGGTGTTTTGTAAAAATCCTTACCCCGATATGCCCAAAGAGGTGCGGACCCCGGAGTTTGAAATCAGCGCCGGCGGTCCTTAATAGACTGAAGTGGTTTCAAAACCTCCTCTCGGGTTTAAGGTCTCCCGCCAAAGATCAGCGGCCCAACACAGAGATTGAGCCCGAGAGGAGGTTTTGAAACCGCTTCTAAATCCATCGCATGAGACGCTGCAATTGCTTTTCGCGCAGGCAAACCCCACGGCTCAGCCGAACGCAAACGGGGCGCTTTTCCAGCAGCAACCGGCGAAGTTCGGTGGTCAGGACTCGCAGGCGATCATAGGTCGGCAGATTCAGACAACGCCGGCGTTCCATCACAGGTCTCCCCGCTCCGGGTGGCGACGCAAGTGGGTTTTGTCGGCGCGAGAAATTGCGCCTCAGGAGTTGCCCTCGGCTAAAAATGGCCACGTTCCACCGATCCGATGCTGGATCGCGCACCTGCCAGGCGATGGTCGATTCGCTGAGAATGGCCAACCAACGGGCGCGCCGGATAAGAAATTCGCAATGGCGCAAAATTGCGGTCATTGATTTTGCCACGGCCTCGGGGTTCCAGGCAAAGGGCTTGGGCTCGTCCGCAGGCTGCGTTTCAACATCCGCAATCCTTTCGGCCGCTTGCCGGTTCATCTTTTCTATCCAGGCCAGCCGGCCGATCTTGAGCAGCCCGCGCAGGATCTGTGATCCGTGCAGCTGCGTTTTGTGCGTATTTCGGAAGCGCTCGAGACCGAGCATCAGGCATGCCTGATCGGGGCAATGGCGTTCCGGCATGGCCAGAATCTGCGGGATTTCGCCGATGTCAACAACCGGTTTGTCTAAAGAAAGCGATCGTGCGATGGTACGCGCGGCCATAAAAGAGGGCCGGTGGCTTACCGGGCCTATGCGGCACACATCATCGGGCAGCGCTGCATGGTGCTGAAAGTCGCGAGATAAAAAGAAGAGCTTGCGGTGGTCATCGGTAAGGGCGATGTTGTAAGGCGGTTTGTGTCGTTTGATCTCGTCCGATTCCAAAAGCGCCGCTTCCAAAGCGCTGCAGGTGGTCTGGGTTTGCAGGTCCACCGCCTGCGAGAGCATCTCCAACGTGCTTTCCGAATGACGTCCGCCGGCGCGAAAGTAGCTGTTGATGCGCTGCCTCAAATTGGTGGCCTTGCCGATATACAGCAGGTCGCCGTTGGATCGATGCATGCGGTAGATGCCGGGCGCCTGAGGTACATTCAATCGGGTTTGGCGAGGCATTGGATAGATCCGCCGAGCGGTTGTATCCGGTGAAGGCGCCTCTATCCACTCGCGCAATTGATCCAGCGTTGTGATCCCGTGCTCGGCAATCAAACGTTGCACCAAATGGCGCCATATCGCCTGCGATGCGAGCAGATGGTCGAGGCAGCGCTTGTGCTTGCCGATCGAATGGCCGAAATAGCCGGCGACGGCCCGCAAGCCTTTTCTGGGAAGGGTGGGCAGCAAGCGAGCGGCGATCCGGTGCGTGCATATCGCTTCCAAGGGAGGTTCTGTTTCAGCATTTGCCTGGGCAGCTAACTTTCGAATAAATCCCATTTCAAAACGGGCATAATGAATGACCGCCGGGCATCGCGGCATGCCGTTGCGGGCAGCGATCCGGCGGGCGCAATTCAATAGGTCCTGCCAGACCTGCCCTGCGGTCATCCCTTTCTCAAGCTGCCGATCGTCGATGCCGGTCAATCTTGCAACGCGTGGCGGTACCAGCCAGCCTGACGGCGGTTGGATAAGCCGAACAGAAGGAGCGAGGGTGTCTGAACCGGCCGGATCCGAAGCTTGCGTCGGGAACCAGCCGAGTTCGAGCAGATGGCTTTTCCCCACATTACTGCCGCTGGTTTGGCAATCAATGATCAGCACCAGCAGATCTTGAAGTTCGATGCTCAAAAAGGCCTCCTGTACTAAATCCATATTTTTATCTCCGGTTGACCTGGTTTCACAAGAGCTGTTTTTTGCGACCCTTCCATTCACGGTCCATGGCCGCAAATTAGAGCTGTTCCTATTGGAGGCGCTCATTGTGTTTGATACAAAACGCCAACTCATGCTACATAGATGTGCGCCTTGCCCAGATGCGATCGAATCCTGCGAGAATGTGTTTTTTGTGTGTGTCGCTTGATATTTTGTGGAGAGGAGTATGATATGCGGATTTTAAGCTGCAGTCGATTGACTTGTGGAACCGTTCTGATTGCCGCGGGTCTGGTCTTGACAACTCTCATCGCGGCCTGCACCCCCAGGTCCAATGCTCCCATTCAAAACGTCGAAAAAGATGCTACTTACAACAATCAGGATGCCATCGGGATTGTTGAAGTAAAAATGGTCGACAAAACATACAGCTTGGAAAGCTACATGCCGCTTCTGATTGTCAACCAAAAGGTACCACTTTATTTCGTGGATGAGAATCTGCAGCCGTTAAAATGGATGATGTGGCACTATTGGAGAACGCAGGGCAATGCGAATCATTTTAATGCTGTCTGTCTTCTCAGGATCAAGCCGGGAACCTATGGGATTTCCAGTCTGGTGCTTCAAAAGGACAAGACGTCAAACATAGAAGTAAGCCATCTGGTCAATGTTCCGGTAAACAGGCAGTGGCGGATCCCTGCCGATCGTCTGGCGTATCTTGGTCAGATGCGGGTGGAGTTCACCAAGCGACGCATCGCATCTGACGGACAGGCCACTTATCAGCAGCATGTCACTTTTTCGCATGACGCAACCAATTATCTCCAATTCGTGAATCGTTTTAAGCAAGTTTACCCGAGAATCTTCAGACATTACGAAAACAAGCTTCAACTCCTTAAACCGCAGTAAGGAATTAAATAAACGAATGACTTGATTTTTTGGTGCGTTTCCATTTATGGTATCGAAACAACTCGTTCCGACGAATCGCCGTTTGTAATGAAAGGCAATCAGATGCACACCTCACCGGGTCCCTTGGATTTGATTACCGATATCGTCCAGCAAATTGGGCTGGATGTGGTCTATGAACATAAGGACCTGGTTTTTGTCTCCCGCAACGCATTTATCCTCAGATGTACGGAAAAAGCCCGCCATGTCGATCTGTACTTTAATGAGCAACTCGAGGAACAGAAAGCCCAGTATCTGATGTCCCAAATTGGTGAGGCCGGCGATCGATACGGAATGCAAATCTTCTATAAAGGCGCGTTCAATTTTGAGCAGGATGCTCAGGGCTATATCACACTCGAGTTTTTTGATCTGGCTGGTCAAGACCACTAGAAGTGGTTTCAACTTCTAA
>JASFGJ010000099.1:0-9648 GCA_050123815.1 Desulfobacteraceae bacterium | reverse complement strand
TCGCTTCCAGGGCTGCGGCGCTCTCCAGTTGTCTGCGCAGCAGCCGGGATACCAGAATGCCGCCTGCCAGGCAGGACATGACAAAGGCGGTTCTTGCAAACAGATCCGGGGAAGAGACATTGATCAAAATGGAGTCCAGCGCATTTTCCGGTGCCTGAAAGATCAAAAAGCGCAGATGCTCCCGAAACTTATAATAGTCCACCAGGCCGTCGATGACCCAGAACATCAGACCGAACAGCAGGGCGGCGATGATTACATAGTAGGTGCCCACCTGTCCTCGTTGCATTTTCAATCCGAACAACAATCGGACCGGTCCCAGGCTGAGCAGAACATCGGCGATGAGCAGCACGATATAGCCGTTGACCATTTGTTCGATGGCACGAAAATGGATCAGATCGAGGTAGTATTCGCCGGGCTGCCCGGCGAGCATCCAGGTCGGCGGCTGCCACTGCAGGACTGCATATAAAATGGTGTAAAGGACGATCGTGTTGCACAGGCGGAAAGGAATTTCGGCCAGGTAAATATTGTGGAAGGGAAAACGGCCCCTCCTGGATCGTGTGGCGCACCAACCATGCCAGACAACCCAGAGGGTCAGCATCGGAATCGAGACCACATACTCCACGCCCCCGCTTTTTAACCAGACAAACCACAAGGTTTGGCAGCCCAACCCCAGGGTGGCCGATACCAGGCCGTAGCGCCAACCCCAGGCCAGGGCAACCAGCATGGGAAACACCAGCCCGGGCATCAACCGGCCCTCAAACGGCGGAAAGTTGAATCGGATGGCTTGAAAATTGACGCCAAAGCCGACCAACCCGAGCAGCAGTGCGCCCAGAAGCTTGAAGATGCGTTGTTTGAACAGGACATGCCGGGGCGCTCCTGCGCTCTTTTCGAAGATTCCTGCCCAACCAACCGTTTGCTCGATACGGTCTCCAATTGCCGGTCGCCGGCTGTGAACCAGAGATTCCATGTTCCAGGAACGCATGCGGTTCTCCGTGCTATCTTTGATTTTCTTAGTGCTGTAGAGTTTCCAATGCGTCGGAAAAAACGCATTTCAGTCTCTTGGGTAGAACTGTTTGCTACTGATAGATCGTATCCGCCACTCTTAACAGGCCTTTGGGCGGATGAAAGCCGATGGTTTTTGCCGTTTTCAGGTTGATGGTGATGTGTTTCGGGTCCTCAAATATCTGGTTTAGGTCGCCCGGTTTTGCGCCGTTGAAGATACGGGCCATAATGAAAGCGTGATAGATGCCGACGGCTTCAAACCCCTTGCGGGAGATGCTCAGCAAAACACCGTGGCGGACTTCCTGCGGTCCTCGTTGTGACCATGTGGGAATTTTATGCGCCATGAGCGGCGCCAGCAATTCATCCATGTGGTTTGCATCGATGCCTGCGTGGACCGTCACATACAGCGCATCGATTTGGGGAGCCAGCTGTTGGTGGCACTCCATCACTTCGCGGGTGCGCACCTCCTGGGGCACCCCACTCCATCGCGCCTGGCAAGGCACCAGCGTGAAGCCGCGCCGGTCCGCAACGCGCTCCGCATCGCGCAATGCGGCATACGTTTTCCCGACGTCGGTATATTCATAGACAATGCCCAGACGCTTGAAGCCGATGATGTCGTGAAACAGACGAAGCTGCCTTAGATATCGATGGGGATCGCATTTGGCATGAACATGATCAAAGCCCGATCGGGCAGCGCTTTTTACGATTCCGGACTTGATGGGATCACTGGTTGAAACCACCATCGTGGGAACCGAATGTTGGTTGTTGGCCAGATCCTGGCCCGCCCACGTGCCCATGGCGATGATGAAGTCAAGATGATTGCCGGCCAGGCGATCGAGGACCGCCTCGCGGTTGCGGATTCGTTTTTCATCATCCCAATCCGCAGATCTATAGGCCTTCTTGACAAACTGCAGGTAGTCGCTCTTTGCTTCAGACAACGCCAGCCATACGATCAATGAATCGGTCGGATCCTCCGGATTCTCGAAGCGGATGTCAGGCATCCAGCCCAGTTTGGCCAGACCCCTGGCGATGGCTTTCAGATTGGCCGGATAGTTCATGTAGGGGCCGCCCTCGTAATAGCCGATGCGCCATTTTTTGCCATAGTTGGTGGTCGGGGTTGTGCGAAACGATTCGGCGTTGGAGGCGGGCAGGTTCGCATAAAACACGATCCAAAGGCTGAGCAAGCCTGGCAGTACCCTTCGGTATCCTCGTCGAAAAATCGGCATTTTTTTCTCTTTTACAGTGCAAGAGATAAAAATTGGAATGTTCTAAGCCGTGAATATCGTGGCGTAAAAGCGCATGGGGCGGCTAAGCCGTACCAATATACTGGCCTGTGTGAACCGACCGACTCTGATGTCTGTTAGAAAAGCGGTTAAAGAGAAGAAGACGCGGTGTCTGTTGAGTTGAAGTAAACTAAAACTATCAAAACACTGAAAATCTGTCAAATGGATGTTGCCATTTTACCAAATTGCGGAGGAAATTTTTAGTTGACTTAAAATGAAACTACTATATATTAAAGCCATATAATATCTAATTATTGAAATGTTGTTTCTTATAATACAACAGAAGGATAGGACATGCGAAAAATAATCCTTTATACAGGCGCCGGCATCACCCTGTTGTTTGTGCTGTTGCATGGCTTGTTCTGGGAGCTGGGCAACCGGCACGAGCAGTTGTCGAAGCTGACGCCCGACAATAGCGGCATCGTGCCGCGGAGCGTAAAATGAAAATCAGCCAACAACAAAAAGCCGAAAATCGCAGCGCTATCATTCGTGCAGCGGTCGACGTGATCTCTGAAAAGGGTTTCAAATCGGCCACCATGCGGCAAATCGCCAAGGCCGCCGGTGTGGGGGACGCCACCATTTACAACTACTTTGCCACCAAAGACGCCATCCTGTTCGGCTATTACGAAGACCACACACAGGCCTGCATTCAGACCCTCAAAGGGCTGGAGGCCTTTCACACCTTCAGCCTGCAGGAGCAACTTCAGACCTTGTTTGAAACCAGTCTGGAGCTTTATCTGGCCGACCGCGAGTTTGTGGCCGACACCTTTCGGCGGGTGCTGTTGCGCGGCAGCCGGGATTGGGGGCGCGTAAAGCCCATTCGGGCGACATTTCTGTCCGCCGTCAATGAGATGCTGGCCGCTGCAGCCGAAGTCAATGAAATCCCGGAGCCGGTCTTTCTGGACTTGACCTGCCAACTTTACATGGATGCCTATATCGGCGTGGTCCATTACTGGCTGGCCGACACCTCCGAGGGCTTTGCCAATACCAGCGTTCTTATCGACCGCGGGCTCGATCTGAGCTGCGCCATGCTCAAAGCGGGCATTGCCAACAAACTGTTTGATTTTGCCGTGTTCATGTTCAAAACTCATGTACTGGATAAATTAGACATCATCATGGAGCCGGTCGAAACCGCAGGCCGGGTCAAGCGGCGCTTTATGGAAGGAATTCATGACCGATAAGCTACCTACCGGCAAAGTGGGACGCGCCCTGTCCGGCGGACGCACTGCCGTCAAAGTGGGACGGCAGGTGCTCACTTATTATACCAAGCGGCCGTTTTTGAGCGAGGACGGCCGCCGCCTGGCCAGGCAGCGTGCCGCTCAGAACGGGGCGCAGACCTTGTTTCAGGGATTGAGTCTGCTGCGCGGGACGGCGTTGAAGATGGCGCAGCAACTGAGTCTGGAGATGGATTTTCTGCCGGAAGATGCCTGCCGGGAACTGGCCAAGGCCTATCATCAGGTGCCGCCCATCAACCGCGCCCTGGCGCGCAAGGTGGTGCATGATGCCCTGGGCCGCTCTCCCGAAACGGCCTTCCACCGCTTTGAGTTGGATGCCTTTGCCGCCGCCAGCCTGGGCCAGGTCCATTATGCCGAAGGCGACGGGGAGCATCCGCTGGCCGTGAAGATCCAGTATCCCGGTATCGCCAAGACCATCGACAGCGATGTGAGCCTATTGCGGCATTTGCTGCGTCCGGTGGTGCAAAGCGATCAACTAATGCCCACCCTCGATGAAATAGCGAATCGGCTGCGCGAAGAGACCGATTATCTGCTCGAAGCTAACTACTCGCGGTATTTTGCCGAGCACCTGGATCTGCCGGGAGTAACCATTCCAAAGGTGTTCCCGCATCTGTCGGCCCGGACCGTGCTGTGCACGTCGCTGATGCCGGGCAAGCCCCTGGATGTCTGGCTGAAAAGCAATCCAGATCAGGCGCGTAAAGATCATGTCGCCCAAACATTGCATGACCTGGTGATCAAAGGCATCTATGAGTTGAAGGCAATCCACGCCGATCCAAACCCCGGAAATTTCATCATCGCCAAAAACGGGACCATCGGACTGGTGGATTTCGGTTGCGTCAAACGCTTGGATTCGGGCTTTGTGGATCAATACCGCCGGCTGGCAAGGTCGGCGGCCCACTGCCGGGACGCGATGCACTTCGAGCAGATCATTGCCATGGGGTTCGTCTCTCCGGATGTAAAGGGACCGGCACTGGAAGAGATAAAGCGCATCACCAACGAAGCCGGACGATGGTTCGGCCGCCTGTTTGAAACCGAAATTTTCGACTTCGGGGCGAATCCAAATTTCATGGCAGAGGGCAAGGCTGTGATGCGGCAATACCACCAGCTGCGACGGCATTTGAGCTTCGATCCCGAGTTTATCTTCCTGGACCGCACGCGTTACGGGCTGTGGCGCATCTTTGAAATGATGGGGGCGCGGGTGCGCTTTCGCAACGATTATGAATTTTGAAAAGAACTAGAACCTATCTCAAAATACGATCTCGCAGATTTCCTTTCAAAGGCTTGCAACTGTCTATCGTCGAAGTGTTAAGTGAATGTATTCTGCTGACTATATAAACGAAATACCTTGTCGGCAGCAGTAGGGTATGCATGAAAGGCCAGCGTTTTGTTGCAACGTTGGAGCAATTATTGTTTATCAGGTGAGGTGATTTTATGGTGGGCCTAAAGATACATCCCGAACTGGCGAAGTTTTTTCGCGATGCGGATTATATCGACGCGAAACACATTGAAGCCGAGACGACTTTGCGCGCATTCATTGCCGGTATGCTCTCCTACTACCCCTGGTGGTTGGTGGCGCTGTATCGGATCCGCGAGGTCTTGGTGCGTCTCTTGGGATTGGTCAAGCATGATAAGCCCGAGTCTCTGCCATCTTTTTCCGCTGGAGATATTTCATTTGTACCGGAAGACAAAGTCTCTTTTTTTATCGTACGTAAAGCCGAAGAAGACGCCTTCTGGCTTTCGGAAACACCTCCGGACAAGCATCTGGCCGCGTACTTCGGCGTAACGGCCGATAAACAGAGCTCCGGCTTGACGCGCTTTGAAGTTGTCACGGCCATACGCTACCTGCACTGGACCGGGCCGCTGTACTTCAATTTGATCCGGCCGTTTCACCATCTGGTGGTATCGCAGATGATGCGGGCCGGTGCGGGATCTGAATGATCCATTTCCGTTGTTGTTTTTCTGAAACTGCTGGGCTGCCGCCTAAAAAAGTAAAGCAGCTCCACCACAATATAAGGAGGGGATATGGCATCGACCAGAAACAACACGTGTACGCTGATCGACAGTTTTTCAATAACCGAGCGCATTGTGATGCGTCTGGGCTGGTACGGATTCATGGCCGTCGGAACTTACGGCATCTTCAAACAGTCGCCTGGATGGGCGATGGCCTATCTTCTCTGCTCGCTACTGTGCTTCGCCCTGGTGGTTCTGCCCGGGCTTTGCTCTCACTGCCCCTATCCCTCCAAGCACGGCACCTGTTTGTTCCTTCCACCGGGATTGATTAACCGATTCTATCCCTACAAAGGTTCTCATATGCATCCCGCGTCAAAAATTGCCGTTCCCATCGCCTTGGTGGGTATGGCGCTTTTACCAAACATTTGGTTGGTGTCGGATCCGCTCCTGCTGACGCTGTTTTGGCTGCTCGGTTTGCCAACCCTTGCGGTGTTTCCCATGCATTACTGCCGGCGCTGCCGCCATTTTGATTGTCCTTTGAACAAAGCTGCCGCCTCTGAATAAAGCTGCCGCCGACACAGACGCATCACGTTCCACCCGGCACCCGAAGGTCACCGGGCTGTCCGTCATCATCAAATCCGCATGGGACCTTGCAAAGTTCGAAAGTTGCTGATAGAAAAAAAGAGTTCCAGCTGGCCGTTTGCGTATCATCAATTTTCAGGGTTTGCGCCAAAATAAATTTTAATTTTTAGGTGTTGAGGCGTCTGTCCGTCCGGCAAGGCGCGAAAGCGTCCCAAAACAGGATCTTCGACAGGAGAATCAAGATATTTTAAGATTTCGCAACGCCACCGGGCGGGATGCATCGCCATTTATATTCTTTGCCGTGATGCATCGGCATTTATATTCTTTACCGTGATGCATCGGCGCATAAAAATGTGAAGATATTTTGGCGCGAGCCCTTACTGTCAGGCCTTGTAATTGACGTACTGCTGCAAGTAGAGCACCTCGCCTGTCATTAATATTATATAAATCTCTTGCTCGTCGGATTAAAGGAGGCGCTATGTCTTCTTCTGTTCATGTTAGACCCTCGCGTACCGCCAAAGGAACCGCCATACTTCGTGCCATGGCATTCCTGGAGAAAAAGGTTCCCAGGGTTCATACGGATGAATTGGCCAGGTTCTTTCTCGATCCCTGGACCACCTGGTTGCTAAAGTTCGGTTATTTCCGCCATCAGTTTAAAACCCGCATTCTGCCGCCGGGATCGTATGAGTATGTGATGGCTCGTACGATCCATATGGACACCCTGTTCGTCAATGCGTTGGAGCACCGCTGGCCGCAGATTGTCATTCTCGGCGCCGGATATGATTCACGATCCTACCGGTTCAAACAGAAAATAGACAAAACCCGCATTTTCGAGGTTGATGCCTACGGCTCCCAGCAGCACAAACGGCTGTGCATGCAAAAGGCACGACTTGAATGGCCGTCTCAAACGACATTTGTATGTGTGGATTTGGCGCATCAAGACCTGGCGCCAAAGCTTGACGCGGCGGGATACGACCCGGACCTTCAGACCCTTTTTCTTCTCGAGGGCCTCGTGATGTACCTGCCCGAGTCTCAGGTTAAATATCTTCTCTCTTTCATGCAGCAGAACCGAGCGGCGGGCACCACGATCGCCTTTGACTACATCTTCCGGTCCGTGGTCGACGGAACGTCAACGGCGTATGGTGCGCGTGAGCAGTACGAGATCGTGCGAAATGTCGGCGAGCCAATGCAATTTGGACTGGAGTATGAAGAAATGGCCGAATGGCTGGCGAGTGAAGACCTCAAGATCGAATCCCACTATACGCCGGATGATTTTGAGAATACTTATTTGAAAGACAGCCAGGGCGATTTAGTAGGAAAAATGTTCCGCTGTACGGGCAATGTCGTTATCCGAAATTAGCTCCACTTTAATGCTCCACTTTAATGCTCCGCTTTCAATGCTGGACGGATGGCGTTTTCCAGCCCCTGTCGGCTCAACGCGACCGGATTTGCCCGCATGCATCTCGATTTTAAAGTAAAATCCATCAATCCACCCAGTCCAGGGTTCGCTGCACGGCTTTGTGCCACGCGGTAATCCCTCTGTGACGTTGCGTAGCGTCCATATGGGGTTGCCAGGTTTTGTCTTCCACCCAATTGTTGCGCAACTCGTCCAGACTGGACCAGAATCCCACGGCCAATCCCGCGGCATAAGCGGCTCCCAAAGCGGTGGTCTCCGTCACCTTGGGACGGATGACCGGTACATTCAAGACATCGGCCTGGAACTGCATCAGCAGCTCATTGGCCACCATCCCGCCGTCGACTTTGAGGCTGCTCAGATCGACCCCCGAATCTTTGCGCATGGCCTCCATGACATCCAGGGTCTGATAAGCGTTGGCTTCCAGCACCGCTCTGGCGATGTGGCCCTTGTTGACAAAGCGTGTCAGGCCGACGATCACGCCCCGGGCGTCGGTGCGCCAGTAGGGGGCGAACAGGCCTGAAAAAGCCGGGACAAAATAGGTGCCGCCGTTGTCCTCCACACTTTTGGCCAGTGCCTCGACTTCCGAGGCGCTGTCGATCAGTCCCAGGTTGTCCCGGAGCCATTGCACCAGCGCACCGGCGATAGCGATCGATCCTTCCAGGCAGTAAACCGGCGCCTGCCCTCGGAATTGATAGCCGACGGTGGTTAGCAGCCCGTGGTTGGAGGCAACGGCCTGGGTGCCGGTGTTGAGCAGCATGAAACATCCGGTGCCGTATGTGTTTTTGGCCTCTCCGATGCCAAAACAGGCCTGGCCCACCAGGGCGGCTTGTTGGTCGCCCAGGGCGCCGCATACCGGAACGGCGGCGCCCAGGGGGCCATCGGTGCGGGTGGTGCCCCATGTGCCGGAATCGATGGAGGGAACGATGCGCGGCAGCATCTGCTCGGGAATCTGCAGTGCTTTAAGGATCGCCGGATTCCAGCTCAGCGAGGCCAAATCCATCAGCATGGTGCGGCTGGCGTTTGAAACGTCGGAGATATGAGACCCGCCATCCGGGCCGCCGGTCAGCCACCAGATGATCCAGGACTCGATGGTGCCGAACAATGCATCGCCCCGATCGGCCGCCGATCTGGCTTCGGGCACGTTGTCCAGTATCCAGCGTATCTTGGGACCGGAGAAGTAGGTGGTGATGGGCAACCCGGTCGATGCCCGGAAGCGGTCCTTCCCGCCTTCTGCTTCAAGCTCCCGACAGATGGCGTCGGTGCGCGTACATTGCCAGACCACGGCGTTGTAGAGGGGGTTCCCGCTGGTGCGATCCCAGACCACGGCGGTTTCACGCTGATTGGTGATACCGATTGCGGCGATCTGATTCCCGGAGATGGCGGCTTTGGCCAGCGCACTCCGGATCACGTCGCAGGTATTGTTCCAGATCTCCATGGGATCGTGCTCCACCCATCCGGGCTGAGGGAAGATCTGTTCGTGTTCTTTCTGGTCCATGGCCACGATGCCGCCCCGGGCATTCAAGATCATAAAACGATTGCTGGTGGTCCCCAGATCCACGGCGCCGATGTATTTGGACATAGATGATCTCCTTTCGTTGGCCACTTATTTTTATAAAAGAAGGTTCTCTTTCAATCCTAATCCAGAATACTACAAATCTTCCGGCAGCATATTCCTTCTGGACAAACCGGTCAACTGGCACAACGGGCCAACCGGCATAACCGGAAAACCGAAAAAAGCAGCTAACCCCTAAGTTTCCACGAAATCCGATTCTGACCCAATCCGAGAGAAGCATCGTCGATTCCCATAGCCTTGCCCAATAATTGAGAAAAGAGCACCGCCGGAAGCGGTGGTTCATCGTGTCGGCCATGGTCTGCCTGCACATCGTCAAACTGTATCTGGCAATAGGTGCAGGCCGTGGCCATGATATGCGCACCGGCCTGGCGGGCATCCGCCAGTTTGTTGTTCATCAGCGCCAGGGCAAATCGATTGTTTTTTTCCATAAAGGATGGCCGCAGCAATCCAGGCGCAGCGGCCAATCCGCGATGCTGGCGCCGGTGGCTTCGATGAGTCGCTCGAAAATGGTCGGCGTCAGGGGATTGTCAAAGCCGGTGATGTTGGCCGGGCGAAGGGCATGGCAGCCATAGTGGGCCGCGACTCGGAGATTTGTCAGAGGCAGTT
>JASFGJ010000098.1:0-9652 GCA_050123815.1 Desulfobacteraceae bacterium | reverse complement strand
TACGTGCTGGAGCAGATTGGCCGCATACCGGCGGAAAATGAGGTGATCTCTGTAAACGAATTCGATATCGTCGTCAAATCGATGGACGGCAATCGCATCAGGGAATATATCGTGCGCCCCACTGCCAAGGTTGCTGGATCTCCATCAGGGGAGCTGCCGGACGCTTCGGCGTGACACCTTTCTCCTTTCAGGAGGGCGTACTGTTCCTGTATACCATTATCATCTCAGGATTGATTGGCGTTATTGCATTTGCCGGCTCGGGGAAAACCGAGGCGTTGAATTCCCTGCCGGACAAGGTGAGGATCGGTGCTTTCTCCCAATCTCCGCCCTCCGAGATCCCGCCGACAAACTGGGAGTCGCTGACCTTTCCCAACATCGACCGGATAACACAGTACCGGTTGACCCGACATCAACAAATTGTGGTGATGCAGGCCCGAAGCCAAGCCTCGGCATCCGGTTTGATCCGCAAACTTCGATTTAACGCAAGCGAACATCCCTGGCTGAGCTGGCGCTGGAAGATCGAGCATGTCCTGGAAAAGGGGGATCTGCGTGTTAAACAAGGGGATGATTATGCCGCCAGAATCTACGTGGCCTTTGAATTCGAACCGCGGCAGGCGAGCCTGTGGGAGCGAATCGCGCATTCGGTTGCCAGCACTTCCGCAGGAAGGGAGCTGCCCGGCACCATACTCACTTACATCTGGGCAAATCAGGCGCCTCAGGGCACCATCGCAGACAATCCCTACTCCGAACAAGTCAAGATGATTGCACTCCAAAGCGGTAATGCGAGAGCAAATCAATGGATCGATGAAAAACGTCATATTGCTGAGGATTACCGGCGGGTTTTCGGCCGGGAGCCGCCACCGGCCATGGGGATTGCCATGATGACCGATACGGACAACACCGGCGAATCCGCAACCGCTTACTATGGCGATATCACCCTGTCCCGAAACGAACCGGCCGTCTCCAAAGCGCATTAGCGTCTTTTACGCGCGTTTTGGTTTCGGAGTCGGGTCGGGATTGGCAGGTGCGCCAAAAAACCTCAATAATCACTCTAACTAATCTCTGTAACAAACTTAGACTTCTTGAAAATCCATCATTCCTTGACCCGTTCCACATAAGCGCCGGTGCGGGTATCGATTTTCACCTTTTCACCTTCGTTGACAAATGGGGGGACCTGGACGACCAGCCCGGTTTCCAGAGTGGCGGGCTTGGTGTCGCCGGATGCGGTGTCGCCCTTGGCCCAGGGTTCGGCCTGGGTGATGCGTAGTTCGACAAAATTGGGAAGGGTCACGCCGATGGGACGCCCTTCAAACAACAGGACGCTGCACACGGTATTCTCTTTTAACAGTGAACTGACGTCTCCAACCTGATCGGCACTCATCATCTCCTGCTCATAGTTCGATGTGTTCATAAAGCAGTAGCTGTCACCGTCAAAATAGAGATACTCCATCTCAATCTCTTCCAGATCGGCTGTTTTAAATTTTTCGCCGGAGCGAAATGTTCTATCGAACTGCACCCCGGTCACCATATTCTTGAGCTTGCATTTATACAATGCCTGGCCCTTGCCCGGTTTGACAAATTCGAATTGGACAATGACATAGGGCTCGCCATCGATGTCGAGTTTCAAACCTTTTCGCAAATCACCGCTTTCTATCATGTTGCTCTCCTTTTAGACAAATCCCTATCAATGGCTTTGCGGATTCAACGATCTCCCCGGTTTGCCGCAGCCACAAGTCTGCTCACCTTTTCAATGTCCTTTTTGAATCGAATCGATTTACCATTGGCATCCACGGCATTGGTAAGCGTGCAGCTGTCTACGCCGGCCGGTCGCACTGTCTCGATCCCCGCCGATGCATTTTCCGGCCCGATGCCGCCGGCCAGTATGACCGGAATGTTGCTTTGAGTTGCCAAAGCTGCCGCAACGTCCCAGTCGCAGACTTTGCCGGTGATGCCCACATAGCCGTCAACCGGCTGGTCCATATCTTTGGCCCGGTCGCCGTTGAATAGCAGCGTATCGGTTAAAAACCAGTCGCTTAAGGGTTCAAAAACCGATGCCATCTCCAGCGATGCCACCTTTGCGCCATATCCGGCGCAGCCAATCGGAATGGAGCGCATGATCTCTATCCCGGGGAAGCGGTTGCGAATGGCTTGCTGGCGCTGCACGATCTGCATCAGGGTAGCGGCATCGGCATTCGGGGACGGCAGTGTATCGCAAAAATGAACGATATCAGGACGATAATAATCGATCATTTCGGTGATGTGGTCCACATCGGCAAACAGCGGTATCAAGCTGCTTTTTCGACCCAAACTGCGGACTAATTTCACCGTCTCTTTAATCTCCGCGTTTTGCATCGCATCCGGCGAAAGCAGCACGCTTCCGATATGGTCAACACCGAGGGCAGCCATCTGTTCTGCTTCAAACGGTGTTTGTATTTCATAAATCTGTATAATCATAGCGTCTTGTTGATCCGTTGGTAACGGATCGAAGGAAGCGGCTGACATCCAACCTGATTCTAAGATCTTTTTTCGATCTCCATCAAATGATAGACGTATGCAAAATCGAAAAACCATTGACTTTTCTGGCCGTCTCTACCATATTCAGGGGGTTTTCGCAATCCGTTTAACTACTTTGGTTCATTGAAAATAATGTGCGAGAGGCCCTGATGATTCTGATTATTGATTTTGGTTCCCAATTCAACCAGCTGATCGCCCGTCGCGTGCGTGAGTGCCGGGTTTATTGTCAAATCGAACCCCCAAGCATCGATATTTCCCAGATTAAACAGTTGAATCCTGACGGCATTATTCTGTCGGGCGGACCGTCAAGTATCTATGAAAAAAACAGTCCGCGTGCCGATACGGCGCTGTTTGATTTGGGGATACCCATTTTGGGAATTTGTTACGGCATGCAATTCATGGTGCACGCCATGGGCGGCAAGGTCAAACAATCCGATAAACGAGAGTATGGTTTTGCCGAGCTCAAACTTAAAAGCACACGGGCATTGTTCGATAAGGTGCCGAAAAAGTCTCAGGTCTGGATGAGTCATGGTGATTCCATCACCGATCTGCCGGATGGCTTTATCTCCACCGCGGTGACCGATAATACCCCCATCGCGGCCATGGCGCATCGCAAAAAGAATTTTTTCGGGTTTCAGTTCCATCCTGAGGTGGCGCATACACCAAAGGGCAAGCAGATGCTGAAGAATTTTCTCTTCAATATCTGCAAATGCAAACGAACCTGGAGTATGAAATCGTTTGCGAAACAAACCATTGACGAGATCCAGCAGGCAGTGGGAGACCGAAAGGTGATCCTGGGGCTTAGCGGAGGCGTCGACTCTTCGGTGACGGCGCTGCTTATTCACCGCGCAATCGGCAAAAATCTTACCTGTATCTTTGTCGACAATGGCCTGCTGCGCAAGAACGAGGCACAGAAGCTCAAACAGACGTTTAAACAGCACCTCAAGATCAATATACGTTTTGTGCGGGCCGCCAAACTGTTTTTATCCGCCCTCAAAGGGGTCACGGATCCCGAAAAAAAACGCAAAATCATTGGCAAGATCTTCATGGACGTATTTGAAGCAGAGGCCAAGAAGATTAAGGGAGCCGAATTTCTCGCCCAGGGAACTTTGTATCCGGATATCATCGAGTCCCGATCGGCCTTTGGCGGCCCGACCGCTGTCATCAAATCCCATCATAATGTCGGCGGTTTGCCCAAGCGCATGAAACTGAAACTGGTTGAGCCGCTTCAGTTTCTGTTCAAGGATGAAGTGCGCAAATTGGGAGGGCAACTGGGTTTGGAACAGGGGCTGATCTGGCGCCAACCCTTTCCCGGACCGGGACTGGCGATCCGTGTTATCGGGGACGTAACGGCCAGGCGGTTGTCGATCCTGCGCGAAGTGGATGCCGTTCTGCTCGATGAGATCCGCGCCGCCGGTTATTATAAAAAACTTTGGCAGTCCTTTGCCGTGCTGCTGCCGATAAAAAGTGTCGGAATTATGGGCGACAGCCGAACCTATGAAAACATTGTGGCGATCCGGGCCGTCACCAGCAAAGATGCGATGACTGCGGATTGGGCCAAATTGCCGCATCGCCTGTTGGGTCGCATATCCAACCGTATCATCAATGAAGTTCGTGGCGTCAACCGCGTCGTGTACGATATCAGTTCCAAACCGCCTAGCACAATTGAATGGGAATAAGCGCATGGACGACCAACACAGTAATCAAGGCAAGTTCAAGATGCGTCTGGATGCGGATGTGGACGAGGCGTCCGCATCCAACCAAGTGGATGAGCTTCGCATGGAAAAGCTCAGCCAGCGCGTCACGATGATTTCAATACTGATACCGGTATTGATTGTCGTTGTTCTGGTAATCGCCTACATGGATATCAAGCAGCGGGTTATTCGGACCGAAGACACAGGCACATCCGGGGTTCAGAAACTCTCAGAAGATATGGAATCCCGATTTTCCACACTTTCGCTGCGTCAGGCCAAACTCGAGGAGTTGCTCAAACGTTCCTCCGATATGAACAACCAGTCCCTGGCGAAAATTCAGGTCAATCTGAAAAAACTGGAAGATCGGCTCAAAGGCGTCGGTAAAGGATTGACCAGCAAAAAGGATCTCGACGCCAAGCTCGATCCCATTGATAAAAAGATCGCAAATTTGTCCGGAGCGATGGATGAAAACAAGGCCGGCCTTGCCAAGATTGACCAACAGATGCAAACGACCCTGTCTCAGATGGGGCAGACCCTCAGTGATCGAGGCAATCAGATCAAACAACTCCAGGAAAAGGTGAATGGGCTGGATCAGGCCAAAATCGACAAACCAGCTCTTGACTTGGCAATGAAGCTTGAAATGCTAAAAATCAAGCAATCGTTCATTGAGCGCCTGGATAATATTGAAGCCAGGATCAAAACGTTGGAGAGCAAGATTAAATCCCAGCGCCAAGCCGCACCGGCACCTCAAAAACTGCCGGCCAAACCGGTGCCCTCGGTCCCTCCAAAACCATCGGCCCCCACGGCGCCGAGCAGTGGAGAGATCAAAGAGCAGCCGATTCAGTAGCTGCAACCAATCGGATAGACGTTAAGATACTATTTTGAGCAAAGCAGGGTCTCGATACGATGGATATCCTCAGGCAGGTCCACTTCCGGTGAATCGTATTGCGTGATCACAACCCGAATGGTGTGTCCATATTCCAAGGCTCTTAACTGCTCCAGTTTTTCAAGGCCTTCCAGATATCCTGTCTCAAGTTCCGAGAAAACCTCCAAAAAATGATATCGATAGGCGTATATCCCCAGATGTTTATAGCTTTTGAATTTATCGGATCCATCACGGTCGTGAGGTATCGGCGCTCTTGAAAAATAGAGCGCATCGCCCTTCCGGTTCATAACGACCTTGACATCTTTGGGGCCGGCATATTCGGCGGGATCGACAATTGGAAAGGCGAGGGTGCTCATCTCCAGATCCGGCTCTTGCTCCAACGGGGCGATGACTTGGTCCAGACAGCGAGGATCCATCAGCGGTTGGTCGCCCTGCACATTGATCACGATATCCTGGCCGGACAATTTTAGATGCCGTGCCGCCTCCAGCGTTCGATCCGTCCCCGAACGGTGTTTTTCGGACGTCATCAAGGCCTGGCCGCCAAAATCAATGACCGCGTCATATATGCGCTTGTCATCGGTGGCGACAACGGCTTGATCGATGGACTGTGAACGAATCGCTGCGTCGTAAACATGTTGAACCATTGGCTTGCCACAGATTTCCGCCAGCGGTTTTCCGGAAAATCGAGATGACTCGTAACGCGATGGAATGACAGCAACAGATGCCATGGAATCAATCCTCTCGTAGGGTAAATCGACTACGCCCATATAGATCATCATCGCAGCCTGCGCAAGGGCTTTGCGAAATGACCATAGTTTAAGGTTAAGGATTGGTTGCTATGACGATTTATTGAGCTTTCTCAATTGGAATGCGAATCGTAAAGGTAGTCCCCTTCCCCAGTTCACTGTGGACGTCGATGGTGCCGTCATGCTTTTTGACAATATTGTAGGCGATGTTCATCCCCAGGCCAGTGCCCTTGCCGACATCCTTTGTCGTGAAGAACGGGTCGAAAATCCGGGAAAGATTTTGCGGATCGATCCCGCAGCCGGTGTCGCCGATTTGGATCTCTACAGATGTATCCTTTTTCTGTGTAACGATGTGGATGTCGCCCTTTTTCTCTATGGCCTGTGCCGCATTGACCAAGATGTTCATAAATACCTGGTTTAACTGTTGGGGATAGGCGTTCACCATTGGAATGTCACCGAACTTTTTATGCAATGTGGCCTTGTATTTTAATTCGTTGTAAACGACATTCAAGGTTGACTCCAGGCCTCTGTTAATATCCATTGACTGCAGCTTATCTTCTCCGGGGTGGGCAAAGTCTTTCAAGTCCAGGACAATTTTTTTAATGCGATCTGTGCCTTCACGACAATCACCAATCAAATCGTCGATATCTTCGAGCAGAAAGCTGATGTCAATATCTTTTTCAAAGGCTTTGATGTCGTTGATTGCCATGATGTCATCGTTGTGCAACACTTCACCGCTTTTACCTCGAGAAAGGTTCTCCACAAGCCCTTGATATTTATGGATGAGCTGTCCGATCTCGTTTAGGTAGTCGCTCAGCGTTTTCAAATTGCTGCTGACATATCCCGTCGGATTATTGATTTCATGCGCAACACCAGCCGCCAACTGTCCGATCGAGGCCATTTTCTCCGATTGAATCATCTGGGTCTGTGTATCTTCCAAACGCCCTAAAGCGGTTTCCAGCTTTTTGTTCTTCGCTTCGATTTGAGCGGCTGACTCGACCAGCGTTTCGTTTAACTGTCTATGACGTTTTTCAAGCTCCACCACACGCATTGCCGTCATCACGCGCGCTCTCAATTCTTCAGGATCAAATGGCTTCGGAATATAGTCATCCGCTCCTGCTCGAAACGCTTCGACCAGATCCATTTTCCGGTCTTTGCATGTCAGCATGATCACGTACAGATAGCAACTGAAAGACTCCGATCGAATCTTTCGACACAACTCCAAACCATCCAATTCCGGCATTAGCCAGTCGGTGATGACCAGATGGCAGGGGTTTTGGCGCAGCCATTCCCACGCCTGTTTTCCATCTTCGGATTCTGTGACGTTATGCCCCATCTCGGTCAGCATCTTTTTCAAGAGATCTCTGGAGATATCGTCGTCTTCAACGATCAAAATTTCCATGGTCGATTCCTTCGATATAATAAAGCCGATATCGTCCTTTTTTTATTTAACTTTAGCATTGGTTTGCTTTAGAACACCACGTCCAAGGAACCTGGATCGAGCATCACCGTCGTAGACAATTATGACTTAAGTTTTAAGCGTTTAGAACCGATATCCTCTATCAGCAGAGCGTTGCGCCTCAACCCGGGCAGCCTATCGCATCGCTTGATGCATCAGCACAGCGCCTGCGGTGACCGATTTTGTCGAGAAGGAACTTCAGATGAATATATTAGTGGTCGATGACGACGCCAGCACACTTGCACTGCTCGAAAAGAGTATCGAAAAATGGGGCTATGGCGCTGCGACAGCCGTTAATGGTCGTCAGGCGTTGGATCACATCGAAAGCAACCATGTCGACATCATTGTCAGCGACTGGTTGATGCCGGAAATGAACGGCCTGGAATTGTGTAAAAAAGTTCGAACTCTCGATCTCAAACGATACGTATACATCATTCTTATCAGCGCTCAGGATACGCGCATGGATGTGGTGCGTGGGCTGAAAGGCGGTGTCGACGACTATATCACCAAGCCCGTCAATCTTGAAGAACTGCGCGCCCGTATTGAAATCGGTGCGCGGGTAATCAATCTGGAACATGAGCTGAATCAAAAGTTTCTGGCCATAAAACGTAATTATTATCAATCGATTCATATGTTTACGCAGCTTCTGGAAACCTACAACGAGCAGTTGGGCGGCCATTCCCGTCGGGTCGGCAAACTTTCGTTAACGCTGGCCAAGCGTCATGCGGACGTGCCGCCGGAAGACTATCCGGTCATCGAGGCGGCAGGATTACTGCACGACATCGGGCTGATCGGTCTGCCGGAAGCTCTGGTAACCAAATCGATCACCGAAATGACCGGTGACGAAAAAACGCTTTATCGATCTCATCCTGAACGCGGTGAGATGATTTTAAGCGAAGTGGATTTGCTTATGCCTGTTGCGCGATTGGTCAGAATGCACCATGAACAGCTCAATGGCCGCGGTTTCCCAGACGGTTTGACAGATGAGCAATTGCCCGTTGGCGCTCGGTTGGTCGGTGCGGCATCCATTTACGACAACCTGATCCATCGCAGCAAGATTCCCTATGATGAAGTACCGGAACAGCTGCAACAATACCGCGGGTATCAGATCGATCCTGTCCTTGTCGACCTGTTGCTTGAGATCAACCTGTCTCAGATGGAGGCTCAGGCCGACAAAACGGATGAGCAGATCGACATCGACCAGCTAAAGGAAGGGATGGTGCTTTCACGGGATGTTCGAATGAAAACCGGCGCATTTGTCATGGCGGCCAATACCATGATTGACGCCTCATCCATACAAAAATTAATGCGCTACCATGAGTTGGGCAACATCATCGACAAGATTTACATCAACAGATAAGGACGCTTCATGGATATAGCAACAGTCATAGGACTTGTCAGCGGTACAATCTTCATCCTCATGGCCATCTTTTTGGGCGGATCCGCAACCGTTTTTATAAATATCCCTGGATTGTTGATTGTCATTGGCGGCACCATTGCCGTAACATTCATCAAGTTTAAAATGAGCGATGTGGTGGGCTCCATCGGCGTCGCCATGAAAGCCTTTCTGTTCAAGATGGAGAGTCCGGACGCCATCATTCAGGAAATGGTCGGATTCACCCGCATCGCAAAAAAAGAGGGTCTCATCGCGTTGGAGAAAGAGACGCCTTCCGATCCCTTTTCGTCAAAAGCCCTGCGATATCTCTCGGACGGATATGATGAGGGCTTGATCGAAGACATGCTTTATAAAGATATCCGTCTCACGGTCCAGCGCCATGAAATTGGCCAGAGTGTTTTTAAGGGCATGGGGGATTCGGCGCCCGCCTTTGGCATGATCGGGACCCTGATCGGCCTGGTGCAAATGCTGGCCTCCATGGACGATCCTGCCAGTATTGGTCCCTCCATGGCGGTTGCACTGCTGACCACCTTGTACGGTGCCGTGATCGCCAATTTCATTTGTATGCCGCTGGCGGACAAATTAAGCCTGCGCAGTGAACAGGAGCAACTCAACAAATCGATCATCGTTGAAGGCGCCATCGGAATCAACCGCGGTGTCTCTCCCATGGTATTGGAAGAGTCGTTGAAGATATTCCTCTCTCCGAAAGAACGCGACAAAGAGGTTGAAACGAAACCTGCAGCCGAGGAAGCAGCCAACTGATGGGAGCCCAGCCTGAGCCGGAAAAGAAAGTCGATCTCGGCGCCCCTCGCTGGGTTGTCACCTTCGGCGACCTGATGAGTCTGCTGTTGTGTTTCTTTGTATTGCTGCTCTCGTTTTCGGAACTGGATCGCCAGAAGTATAAACAGGTGGCGGGGTCTATGGAAAAAGCCTTTGGTGTCCAACGTCGGAACAAGG
>JASFGJ010000097.1:0-9706 GCA_050123815.1 Desulfobacteraceae bacterium | reverse complement strand
CCATCGATATGTTTTCCGGGCTGAGGAATGATGAAAGCCGTGACGCATTCACCGTAATGCGCATCGGGCAGCCCCACAACGGCGCACTCCAGGACTTCGGGCCGGGTGTAGAGCACCTCTTCAACTTCTCGGGAGTAGACATTCTCCCCGCCGGTAATGATCATATCCTTAAGCCTGTCCACAATGAAAAGGTACCCGTCGTCATCGAAAACACCAATATCTCCAGACCGGTACCAATCGCCCCAGAATGCGGCCTGTGTTTCCTTGGGGTTGTTCAGATATCCCTTTGTGATATTGGGGCCTAAGATACATATTTCTCCCTCCTCGCCCCGGGGCAGAATATTACCGGATGTATCCCGGATCTGAACCTCAACCAAGTTAACCTGAGTGCCAACGGACCCAACCTTGTGACGGTAGTAATGATTGTAGGTGACCATGGTTGCACTTTCGGTCATGCCGTAGGATTCGTAGATATTAAGACCGGTTCTATTCTTCCATTCATGTACCACCTCCAGGGCCATGCTGGCTGCGGCTGAAAAGCAATAGCGGACGGTTTTTAATTTTTCTTTTAAACCCGGCAAACTCAATAAACGGATATAGATGGTGGGAACGGCATAAAACTTTGTGATGCCGTATTTTTCAATGGCGTTAATGGCCTGATCCAGATCAAAAGCGGGTTGGATCACCGTGGCTCCGCCGCTGAAAACGGTGGAATTCATGATATGTACTTGACCGAAGACATGATTTAATGGAAGAAAACACAGGGCCCGGTCATCGGGATTGCAGCGTTCGTAATACGCAATATTGAAAATGGAAGATTTTATATTTTGGTGGGACAACATCGCGCCCTTGGGGGTACCGGTGGTTCCGCCGGTGTACAGAATCGCGGCGGTGTCATCACGCTGGCAGTTCACGGTCTCAAATCGTCTGGTACCTCTTTGAATAAGGTCGGCAAACGTGATATCGCCGTGATCGCAAATAACCTTTAACAAATAGGCTTCCTTGCGCTGCTGCTTAAAATCATCCAACTTTTCATCGCAGGTAAATAAAAACTTCGGCGTGCAGTCCGCCATTATCTGGGTAAGTTCATCTCTTTTAAGCAGATAGGAAAAGGTGACCGCGACCGCACCTGCTTTGATGGTTGCGTAATAGATCACCAGCCAGGCATAGGAGTTGGGTGAACAGAGCGCCACATGATCACCCCGTGACAAACCCATATCCACAAGAGCTGAGGCGACGCAGTTGGCATCTGCGTTGAACTGTTCGAAGGTAACCGTTTTTTCCTCTTCAATGACGGCGGGTCGATCTGGTAAAAACAGCGCAGCATCATCCAACATGGCAGCCAGATTCATGATTTACCTCCACGGGTTATCATTACTATAACACCTTGAATGAACGTGTAATTGCAACCACAATGGGCGAAATATCAAGGCCGAGTCAGTGAGTTAAGAGCTATAAAACTATAAATCTATAAGATAAATTTCATACCACCGAATATGCCAAACGGGCGTTGGCGTGTCAAACATTTTATTCGGTAACAGGAACAACCAATGGTATTTTACCGAATGCTGGTCGGAATAAATATAAAAACAATGACTTGGTAAAATATCTCCGTTCGTTCTGGTAGAAAATACTACCAGCATTATAGACCTCCGATTGCTTCTTTTATGAAATAGCCATTTTTTTTCTATCTGTGGCTAAATTTCTTCTTCTGATGAATTGCTGCATAACCGGTTGCATTATAATGGAAAAATAAAGGTCGTGCAAGATCGCAATTCTTCACTCGAGCCGTTAATAGAACAAGTTGGCAAGCACTTTGCTTTATGGCCACCTATAACAATTCCCACTTACCATTAACTATGGATATCAGGAGGCCAGAATGAAATTATTCAAATTGGGTTGTGTGTTGTTCGCGCTTTTAACTTTTTTACTCGCCGGACAAGCCCCGGCCGTGATGGCTGCAAAGAAGAAACACAAACTTAAGATCGCACAGACCCTTTATCCAAGCCCGAGTGCGCATATGGAATCCATTCAGAATATTGCGGACGAGGTAACCAAACAGACGAACGGACGTATCAAATTCAAGGTGTACGGTCCGGAGTTGGGGGACTGGTCGGAGCTGAACGAGATGGTGAATCGCGGCGATATCGATATAATGCTTTCGCCTATGTCGGCGAGCTACGATCCGCGCTGGAATGTGACCTTCGCACCTTATATCGTTACCGGTTACGATGAGGCGAAAAAAGCGTTTGGCCCCGGCGGTTTCATGGATGATATCTTCGCCTCCTGGGCAAAAGATGTGAACATGAAGTGGATGGGAACCTGGATACAGGGTTTTGCCGGTGTCTCATTGAGCGCAAAACCGGCCACTGAAGCTGAGCAGGCGAAAGGAATCAAGATCCGCACGCCACCGATTGCTGCCTTCGAGTGTTATTGGAAAAAACTTGGGTTCACACCCAGTCTGATTCCTTACAGCGAAGTGCCCACGGCCATCAGCACCGGTGTGGTGGACGGCCAGGCCGGCGGCGGACCGTTTCAAACCTGGAGCTGCTGCCGTGATCTGAACAAATACTTTGTCTACTATCGGGACTATGTCGAGGTGTGGGGATACACCATGAATCTGGATAAATGGAACGAACTGGATGCCGAAGACCAGGCCCTGATTCAGAAGATTATCAATGCAGAAGTTATCAAACGCGTCAACGGCGCTGAAAAGGAAGATCAAGATTACTTGAAAAAACTGCAAGACCATGGCCTTACTGTCGTGGATCTTGCCGATACGCCGAATCGACTGACGGAAGCCAGAGATGAGTGTCGTGAATGCTGGACGGAATTAGACAAGTTGGTTGGAAAAGTTTGGATGGATAAAATCCGCAAGAAAGTCGGCGTGGAAATCAATTAGGCAACGTGCATTTGAATGAAATGAGGGAGCAGTGTTCATGAGTACAACTGATACGGCAATGGAATGTGGATTCTTGACAGCGGCTGATAGGAAAGCGACTGTTGTGGAACGTTTCGACAAGGTCATCGACTACGCAATGCGAACCATCATTATCATCATTACTATCATGGCGTCGTGTACCATGTTGCTTCAGGTGGTCGCCAGGTACGTCTTTGAGGTCGCCATATCAGGCCTGGATGAAATAACCGGACACACGGCCGTTTGGTTGTATCTTATGGGCGCTGCTTACGGGTCGTTTGATCGCAGCCAGATCAAGGCTGAAATGATCCACCTGGTGATAAAAAACCAACGGATTCTCAACATCGTCCGGGCGATATCCACTCTTATCGGTGCAGTGGTGGCCGGTTATATGGCGACCTGGAGCTATGGGTACGTCCGATGGAGTATACTGAAGCACGAAGTGACACCGACCCTTCAAACGCCAACAGTTATCTTTCAAATTGCCATTCTGATTGGTGCGATATTGATGGTCTATTATTTTATTCGAGAAGCATTGGAACTGTTATGCCAAGCGGTCGGTACTGGTCATAAGGAGTAAAAAATGGTAACGCTTTTAGTTGGTATAGGTATACTTATCTTGTTGATGGTCATCGGTGTTCCGGTGGCAATGGCGTTTGGTGCGATGGCCATCTTTCTGGCCGCCTCTTTCGATGTAAATTCCCGACTGCTGATCCCCACGGCCTTTTACCAGATCAAGTCGGTGGTTTTGTTGACCATTCCGTTTTTTATTCTGGTGGGGAGCCTTATGAGCTCAGGCGGCTTGGCCACCCGACTGATCGACTTTGTGAACTCCTTTGCCGGACGCATTCGAGGCGGATTGGGCGCTGTGACAGTTGTTGCCTGCGCCATGTTCGGTTCCATCGGTGGATCGTGCTCATCGGCCGTTGCCGCAATCGGCACCATCATGATACCGCGAATGGAAGAAAATGGTTACTCTCGAGGATACACGACGGCCCTGGTGGCATGCTCTTCGATACTGGGGCAGTTGATTCCACCCAGCGTGCCGATGATCCTGTTTGCGCTGGTTACTTACCAGTCCATTCCAGGATGCTGGTTGGCCACCATCGGTCCGGGGATCATTGTTATCACCATTTTTTGTGCTTTTAATTTCTATTTTACCCGAAAGATGCCCGTTCATGTGCTGCCGCGTTTGGGGTTGAAAGAGCAGGTTCAGCAGATCACACAGTCAACCCTGCGGGCAAGTCTGGCACTATTGCTGCCGATTATCATCCTTGGGACAATCTACGGCGGTATAACGACCCCCACGGAGGCCGCTTGTATTTCGGTGTTTTATGTCATTCCAGTGAGCATGCTGGTTTATAAAACACTGGGTTTGAAAGGTCTTCAGGAAGCAATTGTGAAAGGCGCAACGACCACCGGCGTACTGGTGATTATGTTCTTTTTCGTTATGATCAACACCCGTATCATGACCATGGAGCAGATACCTCAGGAAATGGCCAATTGGATCATGGAAATTTCGCCAAACAAGTATGTCATTCTGCTGATGGTCAACATATTTTTACTAGGGATTGGCATGATCATGGACGACATCAGCGGAACGGTCATTGCGGCTTCGCTGCTCTATCCGGTTATGGAAAAGCTTGGTGTTCATCCGCTGCATTTTGCCGCCATGATGGGGGTCAATCTCGGCCTGGGCAATGTAACGCCGCCAACCGCGCCCATCCTTTATCTGGCAGGACGAATCGGAAACTGCAAAATTGAAAACTATATCAAACCGGCAATGGTGTTGATGTATGGCGGCATGCTGCCGGTTGTTCTGTTGACCACCTACTGGCCGAGCTTGTCTTTGTTCCTGCCCAGGCTGTTTGGTTTTGCGAACTAGATTATACGCTAACACATTTGACCACAAAGGAGAGTTCCAATGATTGTCGGAATTTTAAAGGAGATCAAGTCGGAAGAAAATCGTGTGTCCATGACACCTGCCGGTGTTGAGGTAATGCGTCATCACGGTCATACCGTGATCGTTGAAAAAGGGGCGGGTGCCGGCAGTGGTCTCAGTAATGAGGCATACATCAAGGCCGGCGCGCAAATCGTGGACCATGCTGCGGAAATCTATGAAAGGGCGGATATGGTGATGCATGTCAAAGAGCCACAGCCGTCCGAGTATAATCTGATCCGGGAAGGGCAGATCGTGTTTACCTATTTGCATCTGGCAGCGGATCTGGAACAAACCCAGGCCTTGGTTCAGCGCCATTCCATTAATATCGCCTATGAAACCATCCAAAAGGAAGATGGTTCATTGCCGTTGCTGACACCTATGAGCGAGGTGGCCGGCCGAATGGCTATCCAGCAGGGGGCGAAGTATCTCGAAATGGCCCAGGGTGGTCACGGGGTGCTGCTGGGCGGCGTTCCGGGTGTGGACCCCGGAACTGTTTTGGTTATCGGCGGCGGTGTCGTGGGAACCCACGCAGCCAAAATGGCCTGCGGACTGGGTGCAAAGGTCTATCTGTTGGACATGAATCTGGAACGGCTTCGCTACTTAAGCGATGTTATGCCCGCCAACTGTATTCTGCTGATGTCCAGCCCGGCCATGGTCCGTAAACTGGTCCGATACGCCGATGTCGTGGTGGGTGCTGTGCTTGTAGCCGGTGCCAAGGCGCCGAAGCTGGTGACGCGAGAGATGCTGTCGACCATGAAAAAAGGATCTGTGCTGGTCGACGTGGCCATTGACCAGGGGGGATGTTTCGAAACCTCTAAGCCCACTACCCACACAGATCCTATCTATACCATCGATGGCGTCGTGCATTACTGTGTTGCCAACATGCCCGGTGCCGTGGCCAAAACCTCGACGTTTGCACTGACCAACGCCACACTGCCGTATGCCGTGGAAATTGCGGACAAAGGATGGCAGCGTGCCATGCAGGAGAACAAAGAGATCCGACTGGGTGCCAATGTCATCAATGGCAAGATCACCTATAAAGGTGTCGCCGATGCATTCGATTTGGAATATACGCCCATTGACGAGCTTTTTTAAGATCCGGCCCTGCTTTCGGCTCGCGCAAAAACAACTTTACATTTAAGCATTTGATTTTATTTTGCGCGAGCCCTCTTGTCTAGCAAGATCATCTGTTGAGAAACCTTTGCTAATTGACCAAGACGCTACAATATCATTCCTGGTTGTTCCCCTCCATTCCATGGTATGAGACGCTACCGCCATTCTATCTGATTCTGCGCCAACAAATTGTATTTACATGATTATTCCTATTTGGTAATAATAGATACCATGGGTAAAAAAAAGAACCGCGTGGTAATAAAAGATTCAGGCAGCAGTGCTGTCGATGACTATTTGTCCGTTAGAAAAGGATCGATCCGATGATTTCATGTCACAATATCCCTGTGAAAGGATATCGGTTGTGGATTGCATGGGCGTTTTCGTGTGTGTTGGCAAGATTCTTGCCAGCATAAAAGAACGTTGCATCATCGATATTATTTCCGGGCAGGAGGGGAAAGACTGTGAAAATAAGGCTTTGTTTTAGAGATCGTATCGGCATTGTGGCGGATATCTCAAAGCTAATAGCTAAACATGACCTGAATATCGTATTAATGGAGGTGATCCGAAAAAACGATGATGCGCATGTCTATGTGCATGTGGAAGGCGGAGAGCAATTTGACGATGATGATAAAATTCTAAATATTTTAAGAGGGATCCAGGATATTAAAGAAATCGAATTCATCGACGCCTTGCCGCGAGAAGAGCGGGAGGATCGGTTTCGCGTTGTACTTGACAATATGAGTGACGGTGTCGTTTCGATTGACAAAGAGGGACGTGTGACAACCATCAATAAGGTGGCCAGTAGGGTCTACATGTGCACGCCCGACGAAATTATCGGCGAAAGCATTCGGAGCATCGAACTGCCCCAATACGCCATATTGAAATGCCTCAATGGCCGGAGTTTGAAAAATGTCAAACAAAATCTCATCACCCAGCGGGGACGCTACCAGTATATTTCGACCTGCAGGCCGATTCGCGATTCTTCCGGCACAGTTGTCGGAGCCGTGGAAATCGCCAAAGACATGCATGAGGTCAAGCGTATGGCCCAGACCGTATCTGAACCCAGCCAGATCAGTTTCAGCGATATCATCGGCAACAATCCAGTGGTAAAAGCGGCGATTTCATTTGCCCAAAAAATCGCCGGCACCGATCCGCCGGTGTCCATTCGTGGGGCCAGCGGCACCGGCAAAGAGCTGTTTGCCAGGGCGATCCATACGGCCAGCGGCTGCCGCGGCACCTTTGTGCCAATCAACTGTGCCGCCCTTCCGGATCCGCTGCTTGAGAGCGAATTGTTCGGGTATGTCGGCGGTGCCTTCACCGGCGGGAAAAAAGAGGGTAAACCCGGTCTGTTTGAGACCGCCAAGGACGGCACGGTCTTTTTAGACGAGATTGCTGAGATGTCCCTTGCTTCACAGGCCAAATTGTTGCGGTTGATCCAAGAGGGTGCTGTTCGCAGGATCGGTGGTGCCAGAGAGATTCCAATCTATGCGCGGATCATTACGGCAACCAACAAAAACCTTGAGCGCCTTGTTGAGGAAAAAAAATTCCGACAAGATTTGTATTATCGTGTCAGTGTGCTGCCGATTCATATCCCCCCCCTGAACCAGCGGCTGGAGGATATTCCACTGTTGGTCGAGCATTTTCTGTTTCAATTAACCAGCAAATTGGGGGTGGCAATGCCCACCCTATCTCCCGGCGCATTTAAAAAACTCAGACAACATGATTGGCCGGGTAATATTCGGGAACTTAAAAATGTGGTGGACCGTGCGGCCATTCTTTGTGAGTGCGAGACCATCGAAACCGATTGCATTTTTTTCAGTCATGAAATCGGCCTGCATTCGCCGCAGGTCCAAAATGAGCAGACCGCCATCAAGGCATCACTCAAAGAGCAGATCGCAGCATATGAACAACAGATCATCGTCGATGCGCTGAAGATTGATAAAACCATTCGCAAGACCGCCCGCACGCTGAAAATCAGCCACCCTGCGTTGATCAAAAAGATGCGCAAGTACAACATCAGAACGGTGACGCGGGTTGAGTCGTAATAATAAAAAGAATAAAATTCAATAAATTATCTTGTTTTTTAAATTGTAGTTCTCGCCTAGTCATTTGACACTCCGATACTGTTTTGACATACTTACGATTATTGGTGCTGTTTTCCTCTGACCAATGTCCTTTGAGTTGCCCGGAGAAACAGATGACGCAGAATATCGAGGAACAATACAAAAAGGAAATCAATGCTCCTTTCGAGGACAGTTTAACCGGTCTTTTCAACTTTGGCTTTTTTCAATTATCCTTAGATAGAGAAATCCACAGATCCAACCGCTACGGCAAGCCCTTTACCCTGGCCTTAATCGATATTGATAATTTTACCGAATACAATCAGCTATATGGTTCCCTAAAAGGAGATCTGATGCTGAAGGAAATCGGGAGAATCATAAAAAAAAATATTCGTCAAACTGACTTGGCCGCAAGAAAAGCCAATGATGAATTTGCAGTCATCCAAGTTGAATGCAATCCCGAGGATGCTGCCGTGGCCATGGAAAGAATTGCGGACGAAGTAAAATTAATGTCAAGCAAAAACCTCTCCGTGAGTATAGGAATTGCCACATATCATCCCAATAGCGTTACCATGGAGGGGCTAAACGCAAACGCCAAAAGCGCACTGCACAGGGCGCAATTCGATCTTTTGCATGATGTATATTTTTTTAATGAAAAAGAGAAAAAAGTAGAAAAACAAAAACCAAAAGTTCTCATCGTAGATGATGATGCGGTCACCTTTGCAATAATGGAACAAATCCTTTCCCCATTGGACTACGAAGTGCTCAAAGCCGTCAGCGGCGAAGAAGCCTTGGCCCTTGTGTCCAGAGCCGATATAGATTTGATTCTGTTGGATGTCATGATGCCGGAAGGTATTGATGGGTATGAAGTCTGTCGGCGGTTAAAAAGCAAAGATGAGACACGCATGATCCCCATTATTATGGTTACTGTGCTTGAGGATAGTGAGGATAAGATTGCCAGCATCGAGTCGGGCGCCGACGATTTTATCACCAAGCCTCCCGATCGTGTCGAGCTGCGCACCAGGGCGAAGTCTCTGATAAAGGTCAAACGGCTCAACCAGAACATGATCAATATTGAAAATTTACTCATTTCCCTTGCCAATATGGTGGAAGCGAAAGATGCTTATACCGATGGGCACATCAAGCGGGTGGCCAGTTTAAGCCAGGATCTTGGCAAGCGCCTCGGCCTGTCGGCCCATCAACTCGAGGCATTGAAACTGGGAGGGATATTGCATGATATAGGAAAGTTATCGGTACCAGGCGAGATTTTAAACAAACCCTCGCCCCTGTCGGATAAAGAGCGGGAATTGATGAAAAATCATGCCAGCATCGGCCATAAACTGTGCTTGCCGCTTAAAGGACCACTGGGCGCAGCGCTTGATATTATTCGCCACCATCACGAAAAGCTGAACGGCAGCGGTTACCCGGACGGCCTGATGGGTGATGAAATTTCAATGCCGACACGGATTATGGCGGTGGTCGATATTTATGACGCCCTTGTCACCGAGCGTCCATATCGCAAAGCCATGCCCAAAGAAAAAGCGCTTACGATCCTCAGAGAAGAGGCCGACAAGGGTGAATTGGATGCGGATGTTGTCAACGCATTGGAAAAGTTGGTCTGCTCGCAAATTTATCCAACCAATACTCAAGATACCCAGCCGGCCAAAAAAC
>JASFGJ010000096.1:0-9729 GCA_050123815.1 Desulfobacteraceae bacterium | reverse complement strand
GGGTGATGTCCAGCACAACCAGTTGGGCAACTACCAAGACACCAGCGGCGATACCTATAAAGTGGATGATGTTTGGTTTGAATAGCAACTGCTGCTGAATGATCATGGTATGATCCAGGATGACACGATACTGGAAACCGACATCACAATGACGCCATGCGGGCACGGGCCAGAGGAACTTCGTCCAACAATCGAAGTTCCCAGGCCCGCGCAAGCACCACTCAACCCGGACACAAGCACATGCTATTTTTCGAGTACTGAAAAACTTTTTCCCACCAAGCGCTTTTGCCCCACCCAAAATACTGCCGGCCAGGAAAGGTTATTTCATGACTACCGAAAGTATTGGTTCAATGAACAGCTTAAGTGATACCGGAAATGAGGATGCAACAGCTTTCGAAAGTACCGGGGATACAGCACCATCGACCGATGACACGTCTCAACAACCAGACACGGCACCGTCTTCTGCCGAAGAAGGCATACCTGCGAATTTGGAGGGTGCTCCCGAAAGCTACGGCAGCCCAACGGCATCTGCCGGACCGGATGGTCAAGCTTCAATGCCGGAAGAGGGAGAACCGCCGAATGGCGGCCAATTTTCAGAAGAAACGGACGCCTCTCCGACTGACGCACTACAAGCCGCTCCATTACCTGATACCGGCACAGCGCCTTCCTTCAATTCCTATCCTGCTCTGTCAGGTGCTCCTTGTGAAGCGCCGTCCGGCGGTTCCGGCGCCGTACCGTCCGATGCCTCCGGCGAAGCGCCGTCCGATAGTTCCGGCGCCGAGCCGTCCGATGCTTCCGGCGAAGCGCCGTCCGATAGTTCCGGCGCCGAGCCGTCCGATGCCTCCGGCGAAGCGCCGTCCGATAGTTCCGGCGCCGAGCCGTCCGATGCTTCCGGCGAAGCGCCGTCCGACAGTTCCGGCACCGCACCGTCCGATGATGCCTCCACGGAACAGGCCGGCGATGAAGGCAACGGGGCAGCGGATGGTGAGGTTACCAACAAAGAGCTGCGCGACAACCCTCAAGCGTTGTCCGAGGCCGGAATGGAGGGCCTGGAGGTCACCGGCATGGAGCTTACATTGGATTCCAACGGCATGCTGTCGGAAGGATCTAAAGAGCAGGTCAACGAACTTGTCGGTTACCTGACCGACGCGATGGGGGGCATTGAAGTCGTGGCCAACGTCTATGAGGACGACAACGGCAATATCGGGGCCCATTTTACATCCGGCGATAACAACAGCGTAACGTACTACCCCATGGAAGGAACGGTTTACAGTGTCCACACCCACCCCGGCGGTTCAACCACCCCAAGCCAGACCGATCTGGACTATGAAATCGCCGGCGCCGAAGACGCCATCATTCCAGCCGATGGCGTCGCGGGCAACGAAGACGGTTCCGATTATTACGTCTATTCGGAAGCTGAAGATGGGCAGGGCGTTGCCTCCGAGGTTTCGGAGACAGCTACGGCCGCTGATAGCGATAGCTCTGAGCCTGTGACCTTGGATGGATGATCCCTTGATACCGCTGATCATTTCAAGGGTGAATTTGGGTGGGGGGTGTTTTTATATTAAAATGCTTTGGCCGGCAGTTTGCACCCCCTCACCCTTTGCCTGCTGCGGTTGCGCTCTTTTGGAGAAATTACAATGCTAAGATTCGTTATTTTTGGATACCATGCTACGACCCGCCAATGTTGTCAAATTCTCCTGGATAAGGGCTGCCGGCTGCTGCACTGCCATCCACGGACACGCAAAATCAACCGCATCAAGAACAGTGCCATCGCCTATTTATCATTCGATGCTGTGACCGACCCGGATCTGGTTGCGGCCATTGCCGAATTCAAGCCCGATTATATTTTATCCATTATTTGCGCGGAAAAAATTCCCGCCGATATTGTGCGCTTGTGCCGACACTATGCCATGAACATTCATCCCGCCCCGCTTCCCCGGTGCCGCACGGCCAATGCATGGTTCTGGCCCCTTCGGCTGGGGTATACCGAATCGGCCATCACCATACACTTGCTGGCCGACACCTATGACACCGGTGACATTGTCTACGAGCGCAGATTCCCCATCGCCCCCACGGACAATCAAAAGGTCTACGCCCTAAAGGTCATGCAAGAGATACGGCCGGCCGTTGAAAAGCTGTTTGATCTGATTCGGGACGATCAAATCAACCCCGTGCCGCAATCAGGCAACTGGAATTATTACGGCAAGCTGAGGGTCAGAGATGTCTGTATCGATTGGGACAATTCCATTGAGAACATTTATAACCTCATTCGGGCCTGCAATCCCAACCACCCGGCAGTAACGCACTACAAGGATCATTTACTTGAAATTTTTGAAGCGCTGCCGACCGAACACACCCCGTCCCGTCCCGGAGAACTGTCCGTTTATCCCGGTCGCCTTTATTGTTCCTGCCGTGACGGCGTGCTGGAACTGACCGTATTCCAATTCAAGGGGATCTTGTCCGCAGGGCGCCTGATCGAGCGTCTGGCCCCCAAAACCGGCGAGACTTTTACTGCTAGCGCCCAGGTGGCATCCATCCAAAAAATTTTGAATCGATATTTGTAATCATTCAGGAGAAAAACTTTGAAACTCGACAGGTCGATCCACATATTCTTGGTTGAAAACGACGCCGGTTCGTCACAATCAATCAGAACCTATTTGGAGCTCAACCATTTCGTGGTCTCCATTGAATCCGACAAAGACTGGGCCACCAACCGAATTTTAGCTGAAAATCCCGATCTGGTCATTCTGGACATCCCGCTGTCCAAGCAAAACGAGTGGAAGATCTTTTGGCAAGTGCGTCCCCAATATCACGGCCCCATCATCATATTGACCGGCCTGGTTGAGGAGGTGGACCAAATTCTCGGCTTGGATATGGGAGCGGATGACCTAATTGCCAAAACCGTTCACCCTCGTCTTTTGCTGAGCAAAATCAATGCGGTTTTACGTCTTTGGAAAAGAGCCGTCCGTCAAAGACCCAAAAAAAGCCGGGCGGCCGTACCAAAATCCATAAAAACCGGCCAGATTGAAATTGCCCCATTCAATCGAATGGTGCTGGTAAGCAGCAAGCAGGTGAAATCAGGCACCGCATAGTTCGACCTGTTGCTCTATCTAAAAAGCGGACCGAATCATCACCTTGTCAAAAGCATTGACGGCGCCTCAAATTTTATTCGCCTGCAAAAGGTGACCACTGGAGGGCACTTTCCTTCAGATGTTATTTTTTGTTGACAAGGTTGGCTACGCATATTAGAACTGACGTATCAGTTTTAAAAAACTGATACGTCAGTTTTTTTTAGGCTTAACAACTCCTTTAAAAAGTCGTTCATCAATCCGTGTTGCTGAGGCCCCGTGCGCTGCAAATGCTTTCTAACCCCTCTGGTTAGCAAGCTCATTGAATTGGTCGAAATGCAGAACGCAGAGACCCTGATACCAAAAAAATGGGCTATTTTCAAGTGTTAGCTACGGTGCCAAGCTGGGCGCACAAACCAAATATTGATGTACCAAACGTTTTGATACAGCTAGCTTGAGCATGACATGTACTACCGATGGCAACAATTCAAACACAATTATAATTGGAAATGTATGCGGTTTATTTCTAATGTATTGAGGTTGTAATGGAGTGCAAAGCAGCCGGTTTGAACATGCACCATTAATTTCCACCCACCGGTGTAAAGGCCGATCAATTCACCAGGAAAACCGAGATACATTTGGTTCCATCTTGTTACAAAAAGACCGCAGACAATTGAATGCATCCGAGATAAGATGAATACTTTTGTCGAAAGCCATATTCTCCACCTCACATTGTAAAAGCATCAGGAACCTGCGATATTGATCTGCACGTCCCTCGACATTGGCGCTTAATCTTATCCGCATGCAATTTTATTAACGATGAGTTAAGTGAGCCAACAGCACGCTTAGCAGGAATCTGCAGATCTGGAGCAACGATGACGAACCAAGCCCAGCCATTCCACCTTCTTCTCGTAGAGGACGATCTCAAGCTGTCCGAACTCATTAAGCGTTTTTTGGAATGCAACTACTTTATCGTTTCCTGTGAAGGTCGGGGAGACCAAGCGTCGGATCGCATTTTGAACGAAAAACCGGATCTGGTTATTTTAGACATCTTGCTGCCCGGCAAAGACGGCCGCGCCATCTGCAGGGAGGTGCGGCCCCATTACGACAAACCCATTATCATGCTTACTGCCTTGGATGAAGAGGTAGACCAGATCGTCGGCCTGGAGATCGGAGCGGACGACTATATCACCAAACCGGTCAGGCCCCGGCTTCTGCTGAGCAGAATCAATGCCATCTTGCGCCTCTCTGCCAGAGCCTGTAACGGCCCTACGTCGAATGCCCCGACAGCCAATCCTTCCTCCACGCTATCCGGCAAAATCGTCATCGGCAACATTGAAATAGATGCCGCCAACCGATCCGTCCGGGTATCAGGCCATTCCGAGGAGTTTTCTACTACGCAGTTTGATCTGCTATACTACCTGGCCCATCACGCCGGCCGGGTAATCAACCGCAACCAGCTCTATAAAGACCTGCGGGGCATCGACTACGACGGTATAAATCGCTCCATCGACCTGCAAATCGCCCGCTTGCGTGAAAAAATCGGTGACAACGGTAAAAATCCGCGAATAATCAAATCCATTCGGGGAGAAGGCTATTTGATGGTCCAAAGACCATGTTAGAAAATGGTATCGGTAATAGATAGGATAGCAAAAAAACAAAGAGGTGCTGAACACTCAAAAGGCAACGGCCAACATCGGGTGATCGATATGCAAAAATTGACCGGCGCTTACTTCTGTTTGTCGCCATCCCGTGCATTGGTTACAAACCGTTACAATGTGGTACAAAATCGAGACAGACATCAGCCCTTGTTTGCGATATCTCTAAACCCTAAACTAGTATCCCCTATTTTCTCCTTTTTGGCTAACGAACAATTGATCCATATCGGTGGATCAAATGGAAGGAGCATTTTATGGCAGCACCTCGTGGAAACGCTGTGATCAGAGATTCCGCTCGTAATGTCATTGGCGCCCCCCATGCACAAAAGGTGAAAAGGCTTTTTAAACGACAAAGACTCTTCAAACGTCTGGATGAAGCTTTAAGCAGACCCGGTCTATGGGTTTGCGGTCCAGCAGGATCCGGAAAGACATCTTTGGTCGAGTCCTATCTGCAAGCCTGTAAAATCGATTACGTCTGGTATCGGGTCAACCCTACGGACAATGATGCCGCATCATTTTTTCTGCGAATGCATAAATACGCCGAAAAAGCCATCGGTCCTGAAAACTTGCCTTCCACCCTAAGTGATTTTAGTGACAATGTCGGCACCATCGCTTTTAGTCGGCAGTATTTCGCCAAGCTTTACTCACAATTCCCTAAACCGCTGATCCTGATATTCGACAATGTAACTGAGGCTGGACCCGACGCCGATTTATTCACCGCTTTGAGTGGCGCCATGGATGCCGCAACCGATCGCACCTATCTTTTCTTTCTAAGCCGATCGGAGCCACCTAAAACGTTTGCACGCTATTATGCGTCCAATCAGTTAGCTCTGCTTGGTTGGAACGATCTTCGTTATACCCGGGATGAAACACTAAATTTTATCAAATGGTTTCAACCGGATCACACAACCAGCATAGACGTTGATGGAATTCACTCGATCACGGATGGCTGGCCGGTAGGCATTCAGATTCTGGCAAATTCATCCGCAACGGCCCCCAACACATCGTCAGAGCCTGATTATTGGTCATCTGCCTTCTTAGAGGATTATTACGCGGCAGAGCTTTTTGACAAACTTCCCGATAACATCCGCTCCTTTTTGATGGCCACAGCCATGTTGACCACCTTTTCCGAAAATAGTGCCGGAGCCATCACAGGCGAGTCAAACCCCGCACGGATCATTTCGGATCTGGTCGGTCAACATGCGTTCATTACCAAGAACAACAACGATGACAGCTATATCTACCAACCCTTGTTTCGTCAGTTCCTGATAAACCAAGCCTACCGCAGAATAGATCAAGAGCAGCTTGAAAAGCTTTCACAGCGCGTATTGAAATTACATGAATCCCAAGGACATATTGAAAGTGCATTGGATTTATGCCATGCGGCCAAAGACTGGGAAAACATGAAGCGGCTGATTCTATCCCATGCCAAAACATGGCTTGCCGACAACCGTCAACAAGAGCTCATTTGCCAGTTGGATCGCCTGCCGTCAAAGATTGCCACCGGTGAACCGTGGCTAATGATGGTTCGCGCCGAAGCCCTCAAGCATATTGACGCAAACGAAAGCCACAAACTTTATGAAAACTGCGCGCACATATTTCAACAGAAAGGAAATGAAAAGGGAAGACAACTGGCTGCTGTCGGCATTCAGGAAACAGCACTATTAGAAAGCACCAAACCCAAATCCATGGACCGATGGCTGAATGAAATTGCAGCCCTGAAATCGCCGATCTCTGAAGGCTCCAGCGTTACGTTTGCCGAAGCACGATTAATTAAGTGTTTGCTGGTGGGCCTTGCCTGCCGAATGCCGCTTCACACGGAACTATCCTCCTGGGAGCAGAGAGCTCAGGCTGCGCTGCAGAGAAAAAGCAGCCCTGAGGCCCAGGCTATTATTCTTTCGGGATTGTTAACCCTGAAGTGTTTATGCGGGGATGTTTCCACACTAAGATTGTTGACGGCATTGGGCGAAAAACTTGATGATTCGAATGGGATCTCACCTTCAGTCTATAATAACCTTATCGAGAAGCTGATGTTTTCCTACTTTTTGGATGGATTGTATGACAAGTGTAATGCGTCTACGCAAAAACGGCTGCCGGAATCATGTGACGAAACCACCTTTTCCTTTTTTGCCGAATGCACACTGTGCGCCTGCGCACTGAGCACAGCTGACTTTGATAGAGCAAAAAAATGTTTTTCAAGAATGAGGAGGCATTTATCCAGAAGCAAACTTTTTGAAACACTCTGCTTCTATTATTTGAACGGGTGGTATGCAACACTGCGCAATAAGACCTGTGAGGCGTCTTTGTATGCCAGGCTGGCTTTGCATTGTTCACAGCGCTTCGGCGGACCCTTTTTCAACGCTGTTTCACGCACACTGTGCGCCCTTGCCCAGCTTACCAAGGGACGTACTTCATCATCAAAAAAGCATATCAATAAAGCGCTAGATATTTCGCGAAATATTGGGGCCAAGCAATTGGAATTCTCTTGTGGTTTAATCAAGGCGGAATTATTGTTCAAGTGCAATTGCAAAGATCAAGCCCTGGAACAATTGCGTTCATCGTTGTGTTTAGGACGAAAGCAGTCCTACAGCAACATGTTCTTCTGGCGCCCAAATAAAATGGCTATGTTGTGCGGCCAGGCGCTTAAAGCGGACATTGAAACCGATTATGTAAAAACACTCATTTTAAAGCGCGGTCTTTTTCCGGAAGAATCGGATACGACCATGGAGTGCTGGCCATGGCCGATAAAAATTTATTCACTAAAAAAGTTCGATATTGTCATCAATGGCGAACCCTTTGTTTTTACTTCTCGGACCCGTAAAACGCCGATTCTGCTTTTAAAAGCTTTAATTGCATTTGGAGCAAAAGGGGTGGCCACGGTCGACCTTAAAGACGCTCTGTGGCCGGAAGTTAGCGGTGACCTTTCATTCAACCGCTTCAAAATCAGCATGTATCGTCTGCGCAAGATGTTGGGTCGCGAAGATGCGATATTGGTTTCTTCAGAGCACATCTCTTTGAATCCTGATATATGCTGGGTTGACATATGGCCGCTTGAAAAAATTTTACACGATACCACCAAGGCTTGGTATGAAGCACATGAGAATCCTGAAAAAACCGTCCATGCCAAAATGTTGACTCAAAAATTGTCGAATCGAATCAAGGGCGGCTTTTTACCTGAAGACAAAGAGATTTGGTCTATCCAACGTCACGAACAGATCAAACACAATTATCTATTTTGCCTGAAAAAGCTCTGTCTGCATTATGAAAAATCATCGGATTGGGCCTATGCGATTAAATACTATCGCAAAGGGCTAAGCATTTTTCCCGATTCTGAATACCTTTATCAACGCCTCATCAAATGTCACGCAGCGGCAGGTGATCATTCCCAGGCCAAAAAAGTTTACACGCTGTGCAAAAACAGGCTGTCACTAATTCACGGCATTCGGCCGTCTTCAAAAACGCAGGAGATTGCCGAATCTATTGCCGGTTGAATGAGAAAATGGCTTTGGAACCACTTTTACTGAATATCAACAGGCTGCAAAGGTTCAATTGATTCATACATGTCCGGCATCATCGCCGGCCCGTCTGGTGTAATTGCCGGCAATGACTGCTGGATGCTGATCTCCTTTACGACAATTTCCTTATGTGGCACGTCATCTTTGCAGCCGGATCCGCAGTCGGCTGATCGCGCTGTAGCGCTTGCCGGAACCCATCCTGCGCCTCCGGCAGGCATGCGCACATACAGCCATTGATCAGCCTCGGCTAAAATGATCAAAACCGTCCCCTCTTTTTCTTGACACCGTACCGAATGATGCATGCCGGGTCCTGCGCGTACCGCAACATGTTCGGCGGTCACGTTGACTCTGGCATTCATCACCAGATCCGGTTCAAAATTGCCTTGAGTCCCACCATCTGGGCCGCCTTGATCCTTTTGTTCCAATATTCGAATCGTCTTTTCAATCAGCGACACATAATACTCCGGCCCGGAAACATAAATCATTTTATCATTGTAATGGTATTTGGGCGGAAATCGCCGATCGATGATGTGCATGCGGTTAAGTCTTTGTTCGATTTTACGCACCGACAAATTGCGTAACTCCAAAAGCTTCGACTTTGCTTCATTGGCTGGATAAATATAAACGACTTGTCCGTCATAGTACCAAATCAGGCTGAAAGCACCGGCGATTTGCTGAAATACCTTTTCAGTGATACTGTCGAATTTACCGCTGACGCGATGCCCTGCGAGTTGTGGACTTATGGAGACCGACATCCCCATACTACTGAAAAAGTTTCTTAGAAACTCATCGACGGGTTGTTCTTCGGATATGTGGCTGTATTTTTTTGGCGGCCACTTTATTTCCACCGCCTTTGCATGCCATGGTAACGCACACAGATAGCCGATAAACAATAGGACAATCAAAGCTTTTTTAAACATTTTTGACAACCTTCAAGGACTTTGGTTTCAGCGCCACTTTTCCGGGGCCTGGCTGTTCGGTAATGCTTTTCAAACCAATTCTTTCAATGGTCCGTATTTTGGCGCTGGCAATAAGCTCGTTATATGACATGACCGGCATATTCGGAATTTCTGCTTCAATCATGGCTCGAACATGCCGGCGTATGTCATCGGAGGTAATGATAACCAGTTTTTGGGTAGCACGCGCATGCTTGGTTTTAACAAATTGCTGGAATCCTTTTTTAAGATCAGGCGGCAGTTCAATAAACACACCTGACGGCGTGCGGCGCATATTCTCTCGAAAAATATTTTCCAATTCGGGCTCTAACAACAATGCGTTGATAACTTGCCCGCTATCAGCGTATTTGTAACAGATCCAGTGTTTCAAATCGGCTCGTATATACTCCGTGAGCTGGGATATATCCTCTTCTTTTTGGCCCCATTCAACGATGCTTTCCATTATCGTTTTTAAATTCCGGATCGGAATCTCTTCTTTAACGAGATTTTCGAGAATTTGCGAAACCGTATGTATTGAGACGGTCTGGTA
>JASFGJ010000095.1:0-9810 GCA_050123815.1 Desulfobacteraceae bacterium | reverse complement strand
ATCCACAGGGATAAACAGGTTTAAATACCGTAAAATCAATACACGCCGAATTGCTTGCCGGCGTCAATAAAGGCTTTCAATGTGTCGGGTTTGGCCTCGTCCAGGGCGGTGCCGATGCTCAGGATATACCCCTTGTCACCGGCGGCGGCGTCAATGAGCTTTTTGGTTTCATCTTGAACCTGGTCGGGCGTGCCGGTCAAAATCAGAGATACCGGGAACCCTCCGGCGATGCAGACCTTGCCCCCCAGGATTTTACGCGCCTGGGCCATATCGGTGCGGTCAAAGAGATAGAGACAACGGATATCGCTGGTTTCGGCCAGATATTCCAGGCGCTGGTTGTAGCCGCCTTCGACAAAACAATAGGGCACACAGCCGGCCTCGGCCAGGCCGTACATGACCGCTTTGAGTGTCGGCCAGTAGAATTTAGCGAACTGCTCATCGGACATAAAACCGTCGGCGCCCTTGTGCAGCGGGATGAATACGATGGGATTGCGGTTGGCCATCGCTCCGCCGACACCGAATTCAACCATGGGCCGGACCAGACGCTGCGCGGCCTCCAGAACCTTTTCGGGCCTGCGGAAAAGGTCCATCATGGTCCCGGTGGTGCCGCGGAAAGAGTCGCTGAGCGTGTCAAACGGCGCCTTGGTGGCGCCGCCCGCACCAAAGGGGAACCCCGCCGCCTTGATCTTTTCCAGGAACGGCGCCAGGATGTTGATCCAGTCGAAGCACTGCTTGCCGGCTTGCATCAAGGCCTTCAAGGCCGATTGCACCGGCGGGGTGCCCAGGGCAATGAGCCAGGACCCCAGCATGGGCATTTCCATCGAACCGTAAACCGGCGGGATGTTGGCCAAGGGCGCCAGTGCACCAGCGGTTTTCGGCATCCAGCAGCGCAGCCAGAAGTCGGTGGGATCGCTGATCAGATGGTCGTACTCGTCGGCCTGCATGTACTCTTTTTCATTGAACTGGTAAGAGAGGTGTTCGGCCACGCCGTGGCCCGGCCACTTGTACAGTTTGTAATCGAGGGTTTCCAGGGCCGGACCGTACATCAGCAGGGGCGCAGACGCGGCAATGTCCGGCTGATAGGTCGTACAATAGTCCAGGTTGGCCTGGCCGGCGGCTGCGGGATCATACATGGCCTGATGCCCCGAAATCCCCGCCAGCATGGTGGGGGCAAAAACGCCCAGCGGCACAACCGGAATGCGCTTGATGGCGGGATCGATCCGGATGGCGGCCGCTACGAGTCCGGCGCGCTCCTGGTATGCGGCTTTGTCTTCTGCGTTCGCAAAAGGGATCCCTTCGGCAGCAACCCATTCGTCCAGGAAGGCATCCTGCCGCTCGATCACCGAAAGTTTGTCCTTTTCTCCACTCATGCAATTCTCCTCGTGCTTCTTGATATCAGTAATCAGCTCAGCCAACCCTTGACGGTGTTCACCCCCATCACGGCATCGGTGACAAAGGCATCGGCGCCCACATATTGACAGACCTGTTCATCCATCTGACCGCCGCCGATGATGACTTTGACCTTGTCGCGCAGGCCCTTTTCCTTGAGTTTTTCGACAACGGCTTTCATGGGATCGAAGGCCAGGGTCAACAGACCGCTGAGGCCGACGACATCGGCCTTTAGATCTTCCACCTCCTGGACGATCGTGTCGGTGGGCACATCCACCCCGATGTCTTTGACTTCCATTCCGTTGAGTTCCAGCATCATGGTGGCGATGTTTTTACCGATATCATGGATGTCGCCCTCGACCGTGGCCATCACCATTTTTCCCAGTTTGTTACCGCTGCTTTGTTCGGCTTCGGCGTCTTGCCCCGCCAACTTGGGCTTGAGAATCTCGGAAGCGGTTTTCATCATTTCACCGGACATGATCAGTTCGGGAATGAAATAGATCTGTTTTTCAAAGCGAGCGCCGATCTCCTCCAGCGCGGACTGGTAACATGAGAATATTTCCAGTGCCGAAACGCCTTGCTCCAAAAAAGTGCGGGTCAGATCCAATGCGTCATCTTCCTTCATCTCGACAACGGCGGTGTATAGATCGTTTAATTCAGCCATGTTTCTCCTCCAGTGGTCTATTTATTTTGCGGGCCGATGCTTCCAGCCCGAAAGGCTCGGTTAAATCGTTGGCAATACTTGTCCTGACCCATCAGCATTTCGGCCGCCGCAATGACACCGGTCAGGTCCCGGTCATTGGGATCGATGATGGCGCTGTCGAGGCCCATCTGGATGCACATGGATACGAACGTCTGGTTGATCAACGACCGCAGGGGCATGCCGAAAGAAATGTTGCTGAGCCCGCAGGTGATGTGGGCTTCAGGGTAAGCCTGCTTGATCGTCCTGATGGCCTCAAAGGTCACCAGAGCGTTTGTATCTCCCGTGCTGACGGCGGTGACCAGCGGGTCTATAAACAGCTGATCCTCTTTCAATCCCCCCTGCTTGGCCAGGCCCACCAGCCGCTGAACGATCTCCAGGCGACCTTCGCTGGTACCGGGAATCCCCACCGCATCGTCCAGCGCGAGCAGGATCAAGCCTGTCTTGTATTCCAATGCCAACGGCAATACCCCCTCAATGCGGGATTTTTCACCACTGACCGAGTTGATGACGGGGGGTTTGTTAACCAGTTCCAATCCGGCCCTGAGCGCTTCGGGATTGGCGCTGTCCAGGCATAACGGCACGTCGACCGTCTCCTGTACCGTATTGACCAGCCACGCCATGTCGTCGGGCTCACGCTCCGGGGGGGTACCGGCGTTGACATCCAGATAGGTGCTGCCGCCCTCTACCTGGTCGAGGGCCAGTTGTTTGATTCGTTCGGCGTCGCGCTCCTGAATTGCGGCGCCGACGGCCTTGCGCGTTCCGTTGATCTTTTCACCGATAACAATCATTGTCCCTCCTAAAAAGCAAATAATATAGTCTTATAGATGATTAAAAATCGAAAATCAAGCAAAAACTTTTTCCACCGGAAATTCAAAGGAAATGATAGCATAAAACAGCTTATCGCTTATAGGGCTTGTCCGGCCATATAAACACCTAAAGCTTGGCATGAAATGAACCGATAGGATACTGAATCTACAATTAGGGTGTTAGGAGAAAACCAATGCGCGCACTTATTGTTGAAGACGATTCCATATCCGGAAAGATACTGTTGAAAATTTTGTCCACTTACGGCCAATGCGACCTTGCGGACAATGGTCGGCAAGCCATTGATGCTTTTAAACAATCGCTGGACCAGGCCGAACCCTACGATCTGATCTGCATGGATATTTCCATGCCTGAACTTGACGGCCAGAACGCCCTGTGCCAAATTCGTGATATCGAAAAACAGGCGGGCATCGACGCTGATTTTGAGGTTAAGGTAATTATGATCACGGCCTCGAGTGAGACGAGTCAGGTGAGCGATGCCTTGTTTAACGGCGGCGCCAGTGCCTATTTTGTAAAACCGTTGGAGGTGGAAGCCTTTCTGAAAGAGCTCAAGCGCCTCAACCTGATCAGCGACTGAACCGTTCGGTTTGCTTTGATATTCGAGAACCAGGCTGCGCTACCATTGTCGTTTGAATTTGCAAACTATATGGTAAATAGGTGCCGATGACCTTTTACCTGGAGAATCGCCATGCAAACCGACCCAAATACGCCCCATACAGCCGCCATAAACTGGTACCGGGCGGCGTTTGACTATACCTTGGACCGCTGGCAGCGTTCGATTCTGTTTTGGGACATCATGCGCCGACGCGGCAACGACTACCTTGACCACCTGCGAGCCGGTCAACCACCGGTGCTGGCTTTCGACTATGAAACCATCATGGATGGCCGGGACATGGACCCGCCGGTAAACTACGCCTTGGTGAAAATCGTGGAGCGGCGCAAAGTTAGGGCCGACCGCCGGAAGAGCGACCGCCAGTCTGCCGGGCGGCGGTTGACCGAATCGAGTGACAGCTGTCCTGCAATCGCCTCATCCGCCAGACCACTGGTGGTCATCGACCCCCGAGCCGGTCACGGACCGGGAATCGGCGGTTCCAAACTCAATTCCCAGATCGGGATCGCCCTGAACTGCGGCTATCCGGTCTATTTCATCATGTTCTCGCCCGAGCCTATCCCGGGTCAGACCATCGCCGCCGTACAGCAAACTGAAATCCGCTTTTTGGAGGAGGTGGCCCGCCGCCATCCCCAAGCCCCCAAACCGGCCGTCATCGGCAACTGTCAGGCGGGTTGGGCTGCAGCGCTCATCGGCGCAGACCGGCCGGACCTGGTCGGTCCCATGGTCCTGAACGGGTCGCCCTTAAGCTATTGGGGCGGCGTGGAGGGGGCCAACCCCTTGCGGTATAAAGGCGGGCTGAACGGCGGTGTCTGGGCCGCCTCCCTCTGGTCGGACCTGGGCGACAGCCAGTTCGACGGCGCCCATCTGGTCGCCGCCTTCGAAGATCTCAATCCGGCCAACACCTACTGGACCAAACCATACAACCTGTTTCGCAAGGTGGATACCGAAGCGCGCCGGTTTCTCGATTTTGAAAAGTGGTGGGGCGGCTTCTTCAAGCTCGACGGCAAAGAGATCCATTTCATCACCACCAGTCTGTTTGTGGGCAATGAGCTGGAAAAAGGACTGGTGGAGCTGCAGGAAGGGCGACCCATCAATCTGAAAAATTTCAAAGATCCGATCTTCGTCTTTGCCTCCTCCGGCGACAACATCACCCCGCCGCCGCAGGCCTTGAACTGGATCGTCAAAGTTTACGGTTCGGTGGACGAGATCAAACGCCAGGGACAGACCGTCGTCTACATGGTGCACGAGGACATCGGACATCTGGGGATCTTCGTTTCCGGCCGGGTGGCGGACAAGGAACACCGCCAGATCATCGGCTGCCTGGAGATGATCGAGTATCTGGTGCCGGGTCTATATGAAATGGTGATCACCGGGGATGCCTCGCATCCCGATCTCGGGGATTACACGGTACAGTTCGAACCACGCGACATGGACGATATCCTGGCCATGGATGACGGCCTGGAAGACGAAAAAGCGTTTGTGCCCGTGGCGGCCGTCTCGGAGGCCAACGATGCCTTTTATCGGCAGTGGGTGCAGCCCTGGGTGCGGGCCCTGGTCACCCCGTGGAGCGCCGAAACCCTGCGGCAGCTGCATCCGCTTCGCATGCAGCGCTATGCCTGTTCCGACCTCAATCCCTGGCTCTGGCCCCTGGCGTTCTGGTCCGGCCAAACCAGCCGGAACCGAAAACCGGTCACGGATGACAATCCCTTTGTGCAGGCCGAAACCTGGTTTTCCGATACCATGACCACCGCCTTGAATGGCTACCGCGACATCCGGGACAGAGGCCAGGAATGGCTCTTTAAATCGATCTACGCCAATCCCTGGCTCAATTTCTGGTGGGGATCGCCCCAATCGGTGGCCGGGGCCCTGGACGAGACGAATGATACGAACGCAGCTCAGCAGCGGCGCCGGGAGCTGGCCTTTGCCGGAAAGCATGCCCGCCGCGGCGGTTTCGCCGAGGCCGTGCTGCGGATCATCATTGCCGTAGCCGGGGCCGACCAGGCGCTCGACAAGCGCGAGTACCTGGCCGCCGAAACCATCATCCGCCGACATCGCCATTTTGAGCACCGGACCCCGGCCGAGGTCAAACAGATGGTTCACAATCAGGCGCGCATCCTGGCCGTCGACCCGAAACTGGCGATAGGCACGCTGGCGGACATCCTGCCCGATCCCGAGGAAAGGGAAGAAGCCTTTGAGATCGCCTTGAAAATCGCGGTGGCCGACCTCAATGTCGGTGTGGATGAACGGTCCATGCTGAACCGGATTCGTGTCGCATTATCGCTGCATCACAACGATCTGCATGCCTGACAGTTTTGAACCATCGGTCATGGAACAAGCGCGGGATATCCAACGAGGGCGCTGACTTTCCGCAATGCTTCCAACACATTCGCTTTTGCATGCGCCCTTAAAGGTTTCCGGTCAGCGGTTGCAGACGCCTTCCAATTGCTGGCAGGAATCGAACGTTGTATCGCCAATCGTAGCGGATCCGTTGGATTGATATCGTACGGTGGTCGATTCGCCGCCGATGGTGATTTCAATTGCTCCTTGGGTGGGACAGTCTTGATCCTTGAATTGAATCGGTGTGATCGTTCGAATCTCAGCCCATTGTCCCATGCACTCACTTTGAATACGGCCTGAAAATGTCGCAGTAAAGTGATGATTGTCTTGCGTGTCGATAATTTGTACAAAATTGTTGAATTGTGCCGCATATTGCCGATTCCCCTTCGTTCCCCTGGCATCACCGCTTAATGCGACATTTGCATGGGTCATAAATTTATTATCGTTGGAATAGGTAATCTCGGTTATATCGATGTGCAATTCATCGCTTTGAATATCCAGATCGTCATTGCCGTTATCAACGACATGCAAATCGTCGACATCGGCAGAGATATTACTCGGTCGACAAAGACTCCCATCCTTAAAAACCGTTAGCGTCATACTTTGTTCTGTTTGGGGTTTGTCCTGCTGGATGCATTTTTCCAGAATCAAGGTGGCGTTCAAATTGGAGACCTGTTCACAACTGGTAATGTCTTGCGCAGCCGGACCTTGCCAATTCATGCTGATCGAGTTGGTGCCGCTTCCAGTGCAGGCTCCTTGATCACTGATAGCGCCCGCCATGATTTCGGCCTGCTGCGGATTTTGGTCGCTTCGGATGGGACTGATCTGGTGCGCTAACTGCGATACAATTGTGGAAGCAATTCTACCGGAGGTGATTGAACCCATCACTTGTTTTGTATTCTTATGATCCACGGGGTCCGGTTTCGAAGAGCCACCGCCGTCATCGCCACCGCCGCCACCGCAGGCGAAGAGAAATGCTCCGAAAAACATAAGAGATACCACGAAGTGAATTCGATTTTTAATGTCTGCCATCATTTTTTTCTCCTTTATGGTTTATTGGACATACACGTATTGCATCCTATCGGTTGATATAGCGTTTAAGCGCTCCATCCGCCCCCCAAAGCCTTGTAAAGCGATATGAGATGAATCAATATATCGCCTCGGCTTTGTGCAAATGCATCTTCTTCGTTATAAAGATATTGTTCGACGACCAGCACATGAAAAAAATCGGTTTCTCCGGCCATATACAACTGTTTTGCCAGCCGGACGGATTTTCGGCCCGCCCGGACAGCGTTCGCCAGAGCTTTGCAATGCGCCTCCTGCTTGGCAAGGGCGACCAGCGCATTTTCCACATCGAGCATAGCCGATAGTACTTTTTGCTTGTAAATAACGATCGCCTGTTCTTCCAGAGCTTCCTGGACCCGGATTTTCGCCTTGGTTCGCCCTGAATCGAACAGACTCCAATCGATGGATGGACCGAAAAACCAATAGAGACTTGTCGATGAAAATAAAGAGCTCACCGAATCGGTCAAATAGGAAATGGAACCCGTGATCGTGAATTTGGGATACAAATCCGCCGTTGCGACACCCACTCGGGCCGTTGCCGCATGAAGTTGCGCTTCGGCCTGTCGGATGTCCGGTCTGCGACGGAGCAATTCAGAGGGTACGCCGGCGGGCACCGATGGCACAACCATTGGAAGATCTGCGACAGGAGCCAGTCTCTTTATCAGGGAGCCGGGATACCCGCCCAGGAGAATGCCGATTTTGTGAATGGTTTGCCGCGCGTCGGCCTCGAGCAGCGGTATCCTGGCGGCCGTTACAGCTGCTTGCATTTGGGCATTGGCTGCATCGAGTCCACTGACCAATCCGTTATCATACTTGCGCTGCATCAGCTGCGCATACTGTTCCTGGGCTCGCCGGCGATGGTCGGCGATCGCTTTTCTTTTCTGCAAAATGCGAAGTTCCATATAGCAGCGTGCGACCTCCGCCACGAGCGTCACACGTACATCACGCAAGGCCTCTGTGGAGGCTTCGAACTCTGCCGCAGCGGCTTCGCTGCTTCGCCGCAAGCCACCGAACAGGTCGATCTCCCAACCGGCATCGAAACCGGTTTGATATTGATCATCAACAATCGTCTCTATCACGGGTGCTTGTGGGGGACCTGCTGTGTCTTGTTCCGATACCGCGCGATCCTGATACCGCTTGTAGGATCCTGATGCATTTATCTTTGGTCCGAATTGTGAGGTCGCTTGTCGGCCGGCGGCTCTGGCCTGCGCAATGCGGGCAAGCGCCAATTTCAGATCGAGGTTATCGGAAATGGCTTTATCAATCAGCCAATCGAGTGTTTGATCATCGAAGATTTTCCACCATTGAGCGAACTCGGGATCGGTATTGCCGGCTTCCGGGACAGGATTGGTCCAGTGCTGCGGCATTGCCAATTCCGGCGGTTTGAAATCCGGACCGACCATGCAACCGGATAGGATCACGGCCGAAAAACAGATAACCAGAAGTGTTGATTTTACACCGGAATCGAAGCGCATACGGATGCAATCTTCTTTCATGCTATTCATGACGCAAAGCCACTATGGGATCCAGACGCGAAGCCTTCCACGCCGGATAAAAACCGAATAGAACTCCCACGCCGATCGACACCAAAACGGCGGTCACCGCTGCCGCAGGCGAGGCCTCAACCGGCCACCGCAAATGCCGCCAAACGAAAAAAGATACCGCGTTGCCAAGAACAATACCGATAGCCCCGCCTGCAAGACACAAAATGATCGCTTCCACCAGGAACTGTCTCAGGATGTCACGCGCTCTGGCCCCCACAGCCATCCTAAGCCCGATTTCGCGTGTCCTTTCCGTTACGGAAACCAGCATAATGTTCATAATTCCCACACCGCCGACCACCAGCGATATGGCCGCAATGCATAACAGTAAATTGGTCATCAAAGCAGTCGTTGTGGAAAGCATTTGGGTGATTTCAGTCAGATTGATGATCTCGAAATCATCTCGTCCACCCGGACCAATACGGTGTCGAAACCTTAGAACATCCGCGATTTCTTCCTTAGCCTCATGGACCAGGACACTGGTGCGAACCGCCACCATAATGGCATCCAGGTTGGTAAAACGGCAAAGCAGCGGATTATTGTTCTTTTGATTGTCGGACTGTTCCGGGTAGAGGCGGCCTGTCAGGCCGGGATAGACGCCTGCGTCATTATCCCCGGCGCTTTGATTCATATCCTGGAGCCGGGATCCGGCAATGCGGTATTTGATTGTGGTCCACGGTGCCAGCACCACATCGTCCTGATCCTGCCCCATGAGATTGGCCCCTTTTTCACTCAAAATCCCGACCACTCGCAAAGAGACGTTTCGAATCCGGATATGCCTGCCGAGGGACGGCGTGTTTCCGAACAGCCGGGTTGCCACCGTGCGACCGAGCAAACAGACTTTATTGGCACGAGTGACATCAAGGCTGGTAAATGGTGTGCCATCATCAATGCGCCATTGACGAACGTCCAGATATTCCGGGGTGGTGCCTTCTATGGAGTCAGGGACCCAGTTTTGACTTCCATAAACCGCTTGGGCCCTGGCCCGTACCACCGGCGCAGCGCTTCGAATGGTAGAACAGTGGCGACGCACCATCTCCCAATCCCTCGGCGTCAGCGTCATCGCACTGCCTGCACCGATATTGACCCCGCCACTTACCGCCGCTTTTGGCACAACAATCAAGACATCGGCTCCCATGCTGGAGATCTTTTCACGAATTGAGGCAGAGGATCCGGCGCCGATCTGCATCATTGAGATCACCGCGCCCACACCGACAACGATCCCGAGCGTCGTCAACAACGCCCGCAAAAGGTTGCGGTTCAGAGCTTTTACTGCCATCCATAGTGTGATTGTCGGTTTCATCGAATGCTTCAATTATCCTCGGTGCAAAACCGAT
>JASFGJ010000094.1:0-10005 GCA_050123815.1 Desulfobacteraceae bacterium | reverse complement strand
GAGACGCCGCTCCCACAACGCCTGAAAAACAAAATTTTTGTCAAAGCACATATCATCAACGGGTACGATAAGGCACTATGGAGATACGCAATCAAGCAGATAAGCTGATCGATCTTGCCCTGGCCGAGGATATCGGCCCCGGGGATATCACCACCGACAATCTGGTGGATGCCCAGGTTCCGGGACACGGAAAGATCGTCGCCAAACAGGACCTGGTGATCGCCGGGCTGGATATCGCGAAGCGCGTTTTTCAGCGGTTGGACGACGGAATCGTGTTCGATGCCGCGTTTCAGGACGGGGAGTTCGTCGTCGGCGGGAGCCGGGTCGTCACCCTCTCGGGTCGACTGGCCGCACTGCTGAGCGCAGAACGCACCGCCCTTAATTTTTTGCAGCGTCTTTCGGGGATCGCAACGCAAGTGCGCGAATATGTCTCGCAACTGGAGGGAGCGTCGGCCAAACTGCTCGATACCCGCAAAACCACCCCTGGATGGCGTGTACTGGAAAAGTACGCCGTACGCATTGGCGGCGGCACCAACCATCGCATGGGGTTGTACGATGCCGTCTTGATCAAGGACAATCATATCGCTGCGGCGGGAGGCATTGCCGAAGCCGTTGACCGCATCAAAGCCAAGGTATCGGCAGCGGTCACCATCGAAGTGGAGACGACCAGCATGGAAGAGGTCCGGCAGGCACTGGATGCCGGGGCCCACATCATCATGCTGGACAACATGGATCTGCACCAGATCAAAGCAGCGGTGGACCTGGTCAGCGGGCGGGCCCAATTGGAAGTGTCCGGCGGCGTCACCCGTGATCAGCTGACGGCACTTGCCGCCACAGGCGTCGATCTGATATCATCGGGCGCACTGACCCACTCTGCCTGTGCAGTGGATCTGAGCATGAAAATCGCAGCTGAATAGTTGGGATTGAGTTGGATAAATTGAGCGCACAGTCTGGATATTTGGCCGCTCGCACCATTTAATTGCCAAGATCTTTAGGCTGTTCTGTGGAGTGGTACCTGTGATGAAAGCGATGCCATGATCCCGATCCGTGATACGGTCCCGTCAAAAAACATTCCTGTGATCAACAACGTGTTGATCGGCATTAACGTCATCGTATTCTTTATTCAGTTGATGCATGGATCCGGCATTGAATTCCAGCGCTTCATCTACACCTACGGTCTTGTTCCGGCGCGCTATACCATGCCGGGCGTGAGCGATCTGAGCGGGTTCGGCCAGGCATTTGCCCTGTTCTCTTTTATGTTTTTGCACGGCGGTTTCTTGCATCTCTTGGGAAATATGTGGTCCCTTTATATTTTCGGCGACAATGTCGAGGATCGCCTGGGTCCCATGCGATATCTTCTGTTCTATCTGCTCTGCGGACTTGTTTCAGGGTTCACCCATTTGTTGTTGAATGCCCGATCGATGGCCCCCACCATCGGCGCCAGCGGTGCCGTGGCGGGTGTTATGGGTGCCTATTTTCTGCTGCATCCCAGATCCAAAATCTTGACGCTGATCCCCATCGTTATCATTCCCTGGTTTGTGGAAATACCGGCTTTTTTCTTTCTGGGCATCTGGTTTGTGCTTCAGTTGCTCAATGCATCGGCCGACCCGGGCAGCGGCGGCGGCATCGCCTGGTGGGCCCATATCGGGGGATTCATCTGCGGTATCGTCTTGCTGAAAGTTTTTACGCTGCTGCCCAGCGCCGGCGTGACATCCCAGGTGCGAAAGATGACGGCAAAGAAAAAGAGCCACCGTTTTCAGATGGCCAGGCCCTCAGCCCATGAAAAATCTGCTGGGGATTTGCACGCCACCATTACCGTCTCACCTTACGAAGCGCTTGTCGGCACGCGCAAGCTGGTGAACATCCCGGTGGGCTTTCATCGCCGCACCTACCGCGTCAATGTGCCTCCCGGTATCAAGGCAGGCAAACAGCTCCGTCTGCGCGGTCAAGGCAGACCGCTTCCGGACGGCGGCAAAGGGGATCTGTTGCTGAAAGTCATCATTCAATAACGGCTTGGAAAATTGGGTCGAGTTGTGGTAAAGGTTAGCTATACCGGTCAATTAACGTAGATCAGCTGCGACCCACGCTCGACCAGCCATGGTTCCGCTGCGGCGTGCAATACATTTTCAGTCCCGCCGACACTCCAACCAGACGATCGTTTTGGACCATCATCATGCAAAGTATCGATTCCACTGCCGGTTTTAAGGCAATGCTGCCCTAACTTCGGACAAATGGACTACGACCGGTGGAAATGTCATAAACATGTGAAAGGATGGCGCCATGCAAACACTAACAATTCAGTATCTGCAAATATTCATCGACATATGCAAAAAAATCAATTCATCTCTTGAGATCGGCGCAGTATTAAGCTCGATCACCGAAAGCACTGCCAGTGCACTTCACGTAAAAGGATGCGCTATTTTTCTCCTGGATAGAAAATCCAAGAGGCTGCGGATAGGATCCTCATACGGGTTGAGCGATGCGTATATCAACAAGGGAGCCGTGGATTCGGAAAAGAGCATTGTCGATACGCTGAATGGAGAGTGGGTCATGGTGCATGATGCAAAAAATGATCAAAGAGTCCAGTACCGTGACGAGGCGGAACAGGAGGGAATCGAATCCATCCTGTCGCTTCCAATGTCCGTCAAAGGCACCATTATCGGCGTACTGAGAATTTATACATCGCAGCCAAGACATTTTTCAGAAATTGAGAATGAGTTTATATCCGGCCTCGCCCAAATCGGCAGCATCGGAATTGAAAATGCAAGAATCCACGATCATCTGAAAGCCGAACATGAAAAATTGATCTACGATGTACATCAATGGTTTGACTTCGGCGCATCGGCGGGTGCGCATGCTTAAAGACATAAAACATACTGAACGACAGAGCGTCAGAAAACAACTGTATGATGCGCTGTATCCGAAAAAATTGCATCTCGACCTTATTGCGGCCATTGCCGGTGACCGGAGCTTGACAACCGAGGAGCAGCAATACTTTCGGCAATTGCTTGCCAAGTATGGAAACAAAGTCTACGTGGACATGCTGTTTATCCTGACACATCAGCATTTCGCCGAGGAAAGTGCCCGTTATCTGTGGCAGAATATCATTTTCCATAAAAATACCATGGAGCGGCTTCTTTCAAGATCGGTCGGCATATCCGTGGCTGCCATGGATTACTTTTCCAATATCGATGAGCAAATTCATGCGCCGAGCGTCATCAGCAAGGAGAAAATTGCGGAAATTGCGGAAATCGCCCTGAAAGACGGGCTGACCCAGCTTTTTGACGTCTCGACCTTTCGTACCAAATTGGAAACTGAAATCAAACGCTACAAACGCTATGGCTCGGAAATGTCGCTGATCATGATGGATATTGATGACTTCAAACAGATCAACGACTGCTGGGGACACCAGGAAGGAGACCGGGTGCTGTGCGATATCTCGAGGCTTTTATTGAAATCGGCAAGAGATCTTGACATCTGTTCCCGATACGGCGGTGAAGAGTTTGCCGTCATCCTTCCCCAGACGGGCTACCAGGAGGCGATGCGGTTGGCCGAAAGGATTCGAAAACGCGTTGAGACTTTCTTTAAAGGTAATTTGCCGGTGACCATCAGCCTGGGTGTTGCCACATGCCCATTGAACGCCAGGTCGGCCGAGTCGCTGATAGCAAAAGCGGACAAAGCGCTTTACAAGTCCAAAAGCTGTGGCAAAAACAAAGTCACCTTTTGCGAACAGTGCACCTGACGGATAGATCCCCGGAAGAAAATGTCGCCAATGGGCCACCCGCATTCCATGCCTGAATTAATTGAGCGGCTGGCCGGACTTGACGGCCTGCCATACCTGAATTATCAGGAATTGCGCAGCCAGACCTTTCGACTCCCGCATGGCCTGCTGCGTCTTGTCCATATCCAGGGCAGCCCCGGAGCCTTTCCCGCATCGGTGTGCCACCTTGTCTTGAAAACGACAGATCTTAACCTCGACGATCGGTGTTTTGCCAATCCGTCGCGCAGAATCGCAGCGGAAGATTACTTCTTGCGGGCATTTGGAAACGGCGTCATGGCGCATGCCCGACAAAACCGCGGCGCCCAGGGAAGCGGGTCCTTTCAACCACTGACGTTACCACCCCAGGTAATTGAAAGAAATGTCGTTCGCTTGAACCGTGCACAGCTTCGAATCGCCTTTCACATCAGTCTGCCGGGCGCTGACGACAACAAAATTCTGGGTCGCCAGGCCGTCCAAATGTTTACACAGGAAGTACCTGCGATCGTTGACACGGTGGCTGCAGCCGCGGCCAGGCGCAAAGCAGTCAAACGCCACTGCGATGCGGTTGAGGACATGTGCCACCTTCAAAGCCGGTTGACCCAGCTCGGCTTGGTTGCTTTCGTCGGCGACGGCGCCATTCTGCCTCGACAATCGGGTACCTCCCAGACTCCGTTAAAAAAAAATGCAATTGTGTTTCACGCACCCGACTCCTTGGCGGTAGAGGTTGCGCTGCCCAATGCCGGCCGTTTGAGAGGGCTGGGTATCCGGCCGGGTGTCAATGTGATGATCGGCGGCGGTTTCCATGGAAAGTCCACGCTGCTGCACGCCTTGGCCAAGGGGATCTACCCGCATATCCCGGGAGATGGGCGCGAACGGGTCGCCACGCATCCCGAGGCCCTGTTCATCTGTGCGGAAGAGGGACGATCGGTGCACGGCCTGAACATTTCAGGCTTTATCGACAACTTGCCGGGAAACGTGGATGCCCGAAAATTCCGGACGAACAATGCGAGCGGCAGTACATCCCAAGCCGCCGCCATTGTCGAGGCTGTTCTTGCAGGCGCGAAGTTGTTGCTGATCGATGAGGATTCATCGGCAACCAACTTTTTAATCAAAGACCAGAACATGCGTCGGCTGGTACCGGAAGATACCATCACACCGCTCTTTGACCGGGTCCGCGAACTTTATCATCGATTTGGGGTCAGCACGCTGATCGTGGTGGGCGGCAGCTCGGACTACCTCGGCGTTGCCGAGCATGTGCTCGCCATGCGGCGCTATCTCCCCGAAGAGGTGACGGATCAGCTACGTCTCCTGGTCTTGCCGGAGCCGACGCCCCCCGAAAAACCGCTGGTGATGGAGGACAATCGGCGGGTGACGGCAGGCAATTTCGATCCCCGCTATCGTGTTGAACGGTTGGACAAGACATTGCCCGTAAGAATCAAACCGTTGCGGTTGCAGGAAAACATTCTGGAATACGGTGATGAGCAACTGGATCTGACCAAACTGATCGCATTGGTCGACCCCCATCAGGTTGTTGCTGTGGGATACGCCCTGCTGCTGGCGCGGGATGAAGTCAAGAAGCACCCGATGTCGCCGACACAGATTGCCGAAATTGTCTGCCGGCGGATTGAGCAAGAGGGGCTCGACACGCTTTCCCGCAGGCAAAGCAAACCGCTATTTCTCGCCCGCCCGCGCCGGCTGGAACTGGCCGGGGCCATCAATCGTCTGAGAAGCCTGAAGGTCGATATCGCCGAGTAAACTCTAACGCGATTAGCAGCGGCCGGGACGGAGCCCTGCCCTGCGAAGACCATTTGTTCGGTGACGGCGGCATCACAGGCGTTGGGCCGGCCTGTCCCGCTGGTCTTTTGCGGGGCCTCTGTGCCGGCCTGGCAAAGTTTGATCGCTATCTTTTTTTCTGCACCGTTAGGGTGTCACCTTGCTGCTGCCGGAATAAAGATGAATCCTGTGGTTTGTGGATCGGCTCTGACCTGAAACGGCGTCCCGCATCTTCTGCCAGGGCTGGAGCGCCTCGGGGTCATTGATGACCATGACCGGGCAATTGGAGCGGTAGCTCACACGTTCAACGGCACTGCCGGGATACCACTTTCCCTGGGACTGGCGCGTGTGCGACCCCAAAACAATCAGGTCGGCCTCCACTTTTTCGGCACAACCGAGCAGTTCCTGATGCGGCAAGGCACCGGGGTGGATATGATAGGTCCAATCCGTTTTGGCCAGATATTCGCGACAGAAATACTTCAGACGCTCGCCGGCGGCTGTCCGATCGGCCGCATAGTCGGTGCTGGTATATTTGGGATATGGAGGCACCGGAATCATGTGAAAGGCAAATACCTTGGCGTCGTAGAATTTGGCCAATTGCCCGGTGAAGCAGAGGGCGCATTCGCAGGCCGCCGAAAAATCGATGCCCACCAAAATACGCGAAAATCGGTAAATTTGGCGCGCCAGGCGCGGGTTGACAATCATGACCGGACACTTTTCCCGCGTGATAACGCCTTGCACCGTGCTGCCGACGCGTCCCGCCACTCGAACCACGCCTTTTTGAATAGCACGACCGCTGTGGGGTCCCATGACAATAAGATCGGCGCCTGCGCTGCGTGCCTGCCGCAGGATCTCCTCCCAGGGGTAACCGGTTGCTACCCGGATCTTTGCCGTCTGTGCATGACGCATGGCCTTTTCATGGGTGATTTCCAATTGCAGCGTCACCAGGGTTTCGTAAGCCGTGTCGCAATGAATATTCTTGCCGGTTTCGAAGTGTTTCACCCAACGGCGGTTCTTTGTCGACGCGGATTCAAGAACGTGGAGGATGACAAGCCGGCTGTTGTTCTCGGCGGCCAGAAGGGCTGCCGCTTCCACCGATGGATCGTTTGTGGTGATATGATCGGTTGCCGCCAGAATTGTTTTGAACATGGAGTCCTCCTTTCGAAACGGTCTCGACCGCTGTTTGTTCGACGTCACCGGCTCGCCCAAAGCGCCGGCGCAGTGCCGCGACAACAAGGCCTGAATGCAATCGTGAATCGTCCGTGTCGTATCCACCCGAACCCGACGTGTCGGTTCAATCTCATCGGCAGGGATGTATCGACGATTCAACAGCTCGTAGTGACGGAGCCGTGCATCCGATACCGAAGCCTTGCCCTCGCGATGCGCAAGACGTGATTTAATAAGGTCTGCGGGCGCCGTACACTCGACAAATAGGATACGGCAATCGAGTTGACCGGCAAGCGCTATGGCCATCCGGCGATGGTCCGGATTGTTGAAAGTGGCATCGACAATGACCGATTGGTTTTGTTCAAGAACCGCCCGGGCCATGCGCAGCATTTTGGCGTAGGTCAGCCGGTGCGCCTCCGAACTGTACAGGCCTTGCTCAAATTCAGTACCGGCTTGGAATTTCGGGTGTTGGCGGAGATGTTGCTTGCGGATGACGTCCGAGCGCAGAGCATCTATCAACAGCGTATCTGAAAGGGTGCGGGCAAGTGTACTTTTTCCGGCCCCCGGCTGGCCGCACAATACCCAGAGGGTCGGCCTGGCGAACTGCTGCGCATATTTGTCGGCCATTGCCAGGTACATTGCGGCCCGATCCCGCGCCTGCACCGATACATTTTTACTGATCGTGTTCTCTTTCAGGCGGATGCAATTGACCTTGCATCGAACCATGGCCCGATAGCACTTGTAAAATGGTATCAGGGCATATACCTGCCAATCACGCGTGCGATGGGCATACACGTTAAGCAGTGCATCGCCCAGCGGGCAAGCCCCTCGGACATCCAGATCCATGGCTAAAAATGCCAAATCCGAGGCGATATCGATATGGCGCAGGCGCGAATTGAATTCGATGCAATCGATAATCTGGTATGTTCCCGGGGTGTCAAAATAGATATGACCGGTTCGCAGGTCCCCGTGGCCATCGTATATCTTTCCGCTTTCACTCCGGGCGTCGAACAATTTTTTTTGATTAGCCAAAAAGAATCGCGTCGCCGACCGGACCGCCCGGTACTGATCCGGGTTGAGCACGTCGCCAATGACGCTGTAGGTCTGCCGGAAGTTCTCTTCACAGGCCGACCGTACATGGTCCCGGGACGCTGCGGCCATTTCAGAACTGGTGCGGCCTTGCCGCTGGAAAAAGTCGGTCAATCGATGGGCCAGCGCCTCGATCTGTTCAACGCTAACCCGTGCCTGCTGAATCCTCGCGGCCAATGATCGGTGATCGGGCAATTGGCGCATTTGAACCGCGTATTCAATGGCCTCGCCTGAACCGGACAGACGAAACCGGCCGCCGGAACGGGTGATGGGAACCACCCCGAGATATACCCCCTCGGCAAGGCGACGGTTGAGCGACACCTCCTGTTCACAGCACTGCCGCCGTTTGGAAAGCGTGCTAAAATCAAGAAACCCCAGGTCGACAGCTTTTTTTATCTTGTAAACCACCTCACCGGTTAAAAAGACTTTGGAAATATGAGTCTCTTTTTGCGTGACGGACCGAACCGGATGCGGATAAAAATCCGGCGACGACATGGCCTTAAACAACGGCTCCTGATTCGAGGCATCCATGGCAGGCACCTTAAGGCTGCGTTGCTGAAAATTATCCTGCGGTGCTGTTCATTGAATGGTCCCGCGTCAGACAGCTTGGACGGTATGGATCGTCTGCGGTAAATTGGATCGACTCAGGGCACACGCTTATCAGAGTTTGCTGCAGCGTTATAAGAGAAGTGTGGGCAGCCTCTAAATGTTATAATAAACATAAAACCCTGATGCGTAAACGGAAAATGCAAACCGGCAAGCAATATACGGATAGGTAGTAAATTCAAAAGAACCGTTGGACCGTCTAAAAACAGCAGGGCCGACTCCGAAAAGGAGTCGGCCCTGCTACACTATCGACGGCCCAGCCGGATTCAAGCAGCCTTTTCGATCTTCACGGCACAGACCTTGAACTCGGGAATCCCTGATATCGGATCCAAGACGGCATTGGTTAACATGTTGGCCGCCGCCTTTGCAAAGTGAAAGGGGATGAATACGGTGCCATTCACCGCCTTGCTGGAGATCTGAATCTTGGCCTGAATGGTCCCGCGCCGTGATGAAATGGTGGCGGTCTGACCGTCCTCGACACCGTATTTGGCGGCATCGGCCCTGGAGATCTCGATAAAGGATTCCGGGGCACGCTCGTTGAGACCCTCGGTTTTCATGGTCATGGTCCCGGTATGGTATTGATATAGAACCCGGCCGGTGGTCAGGTAGAGCGGGTATTCATCATCGGCCTGCTCGGCGGCCGGAATCCAGTCGATGGCGTGAAACATGCCTTTGCCGCGGGTAAACTGCTGTCCATGCAGAATGGGTGTCCCGGGATGATCGGATGTGGGGCACGGCCAGTGCAGCCCCTCGACATCGATGCGGCCGTAATCGATGCCGCCGTAGGACGGCGTCACGGCGGCGATCTCCGTGAAGATGGCCTCGCTGTCGGCATATGACATTTCGTATCCCATGCGGGTGGCGATCTGGCAAAGCGGCCACCAATCGTCTTTGGCCTCGCCCGGTGCGTCAACAGCCTTGCGGACACGCTGGACCCGGCGTTCGGTGTTGGAGAAGGTGCCCTCTTTTTCGGCAAAGCACGCCGAAGGCAGTACGACATCGGCCAGTTGGGCCGTTTCGGTCAGAAAGATGTCCTGGACCACCAGAAAATCGAGATGCTCGAGGCATGCTTTGGCGTGATTCAGATCGGCGTCGGAGACCAGGGGATTCTCGCCGATGATGTACACGGCCTTGAGTTCGCCCTCGTGGGCCTTGGGAAACATCTCCGTAACCTTGAGCCCGATCTGCGTGGAAAGGTCATCGATTCCCCAGGCGTCGCCCATCTTCTTGGCAACGGCAAGGTCGGCCACGGGCTGGTAGCCGGTGTAAACATTGGGCAGTCCGCCCATGTCGCAGGCGCCCTGGACGTTGTTCTGGCCGCGCAGCGGATTGACGCCGCCGCCGGGCATGCCCAGGTTGCCACACAGCATGGCCAGGTTGGCCAAGCTTTTGACGTTGTCGGTGCCGGAAATGTGCTGGGTGATGCCCATGCAGTAGAGAATGCTTCCGGTCTTGGCCTTTGCATAGAGCCTGGCGGCCGATGCGAGACTTTCGGCCGGAATGCCGGTGATGCCTTCGACAAATTCAGGCGTGTATTTTTCCACGGTCTTTTTCAGGGCATCGAATTCTTCCGTGCGATTTTCGATGAATTCCTTGTCGTGCAGGTTCTC
>JASFGJ010000093.1:0-10067 GCA_050123815.1 Desulfobacteraceae bacterium | reverse complement strand
GGTTTCAAAAATCGACCTCCTGATGGGCCTGGAGGAATTGTCCGCGCTCATGGTTCCGGAGACCAGCCTGGCCATCAAGTTCAATCTGCCGGAAGTCGGCTATGGGCACTATCTACCGCCGGTTATAGCTACAACGATTTTCGAACAGGCACGCACCCGGGGCGTCAGACCCACCCTGACCGATGGTTGCAGCGTTTTTAAAGGATCCCGCTTCGACGGCTATAGCTGGACGGAGAGCGCCACAATGCTAGGGTTCAGCAGTGGCGAGAGTTTTCATAACCAGTTGATGCAGTCCGGAGGCTACACCAACGAAGAGGGCAATTTCTGGTCAGCGGAGGGCCGCAACCTGGCCGGGATCGACCTGGGCAGCCTCTTGACCGACATCAACAATCTGTTGGTGGTTTCCCACGTCACCGCCCATCCTCTGTTAGGACTCAGCGCCGCTGTCGCCAATTTGGGCTTGGGGTTTCTCACAGCGTCGGGACGGCTTCGTTTGCACGGCTTCGTGCAAATTGGTTACGACGATCAAAAATGCGACCATTGCGGGGAGTGTCTCTCCTTCTGCCCCACGGGCGCCATGTCCGGACAGCCGGGACGTGTGGACTTCGATGTCCGTACCTGCAATCAATGCCTGGGATGCTTTATGGCCTGTCCCCATGGTGCGGTTTATGTCCAGGAGGAGGAAATTCCGATCTATCAGGAGTGTGTGGTGGAGGCCGCTCATACGGTTCTGGAAAAATTGCGCGGCAAAGCTTTTTTTATCAATTTTTTACAGTCGGTCACCCCTCAACCGGACGAGTATCCCTATTCCGATATTCCTTTTATTCCGGATTTGGGCATCATCGCCTCTGATGATCCCGTGGCTGCCGACTGGGCCACCCACAAGATGATCGTTCAGAGCCCGGGCATACCCGGATCCATTAGCCAAACTTTAGATGTCTTGGCCAAAGGGCAGGACAAACTCAAGGCGATCACCGGCCAAACGCCGGAACACATGCTGGCCTATGCCGAAGAGATGGCGCTGGGAAGCCGCGAGTTTCAGTTTCTTGCAGGTGCATAAACCTTTAGGTTTTTCGAGTCAACGGGGAGGAAAAACGTGACACAGTCTGAGCAGCAAAGTTCGTATCGGCACAAGCACGGCCCCATCCGGGACGCCATGGCCCAGGTCAACTACAAGATCGCCATACTCAGCGGCAAGGGCGGTGTGGGCAAAACCAGCGTGACGGTGAATCTGGCGGCCGCTATCCGGAAAAAAGAGATGGTGGTCGGTATTTTCGATGCCGATGTGCACGGCCCCAGCGTTCCCAAAATGGTGGGGCTTAAAACCGAGATGCGCGATGTGCTGCGCGGCAGTCACGGCATCGATCCCGTGGAGACCGAGCACGGATTAAAAGTCATGTCGGTGGCCTTGATCTGGCCCACGGATATGACGCCCATCATGTGGCGCGGACAATATAAAGCCAGGGTGCTGAGACAGTTTCTCAGCTCCGTCAAATGGTTTGAAATGGATTTCCTGTTCATTGACCTGCCGCCCGGCACCGGCGATGAACCCACCACCATCATGAAATCGATTCCGGACCTGGACGGGATGATCGTGGTCACCACTCCCCAGGAGATTTCAACCCTGGTTTGCAGCCGGGCCATCAATGCCGCCAAGGAGCTTAAAGCGCCGATTCTCGGCCTGATCGAAAACATGAACCATTATGTCTGTCCGGATTGCGGTCGGATCGAGCACTTCTTCGGAAAGGACCGCGGCGAGCGACTGGCCAAGACGTTCAGTATTCCCTTTTTGGGCGGCATCCCCTTGGACGGTCAATATTCGGATGCGGCTGATACCGGTGTGCCCATCGTATTCAAGCACCCCGATTCGCTTACCGCTAAAGCCATGATGCAGATTGCCGACCGTTTGATCGAAAATTTGCCTCCGCGCGAAAAAGTTGTGGTCAAGGAGCGCGCCTGGGATGAAGGGCGCGACCACGTTAGATAATAAGAAAAGCAATTCATAGTGAAAGGAGAAAAAAGTAAATGGCTAAAAAAGAAAGACCCAATGTAACGGGCAAGGGGCCGGCCCTGGCGCGTGAGGTAATTGGATTGGTCGATGAGATCCTGTCCGACGGTGGAAGCATGAAAGGCATGTTGGAGTCCAAACTGGCCGATCGCGGGGCCGATCTTCAAAAGATCGTTAAAATGGCTTTTTTGAAAACTGTCAAGGCCGGGGAGATGGCCTGGGATCTCAAGGAGATGACCTTGGAGCTGAAAGAGGCCGTAGCCGCCGGTGATGAATCCAAGGCCAATGAAATCCTGGAGCCCTGGACCGCTGAGATGGACGAGCTGATCCACAGGATCAAAACATTTGTCGTTCGCATGACTTAATCTGAGGTACGGCTGACGATGCAAGAACTGGGCGAAGATCTGATTGCGGTGTTAAAGGTCCTCAAAGCAGAGGGTGGTACGGACTGCACAGGCACCTGTCACCACAGGCACCCTGGCGAATTTCATTGCCATGTATTCGGAAAGATGGTGAACCTCTCTTCCCAGGGCATCAAAAACCGGTTGCTCGAATTGATGCGCATGGGATTGGTGGAGCGCCATCGGATTGAGCGACCGTCATCCACACCCATGATTCGCTTTACCATTTCCGATCAGGGCGACGCATTGCTAATCGAGCATGAAAAAACAGGACGCTGCGAGGTGTTTTAATGGTCACCGGCTTACACCAATCCGTTGTGGATATCGTTCACCAGGCCATCGGCTTCATGGATGATCTCATGCGGGACAAGATCGATGTTCAAGCGTATGCCCGCAGTCTCCGGACTCTGGACGTCGATAGCCTTCTTGCGATCTATCAGCAGAATTTCAGACAGGATCCGAAGATGGTTTACTACCTGGACGCACTGATGATCATCTCGTCACTGCAGCAAGAACTCGATTTTCAGGTGGCTGAATACGGCGTCAACGTCGCATCGGAAGATATCAAGATGTTGAGAGAACTGCTGCCCAAGTTCGAAGATTCACAGTAATGAGCTCAAAAACCGATGATGGAAAGGAGTATACCCATGAAATTAAAAGGCAAGGTGGCTATCGTCACCGGAGGGGCGCGGGGCAATGGCCTGGCTATCGCCCGTTGCCTGGCCGAAGAAGGTGCGGATATTGCTGTCGCCGATATCTGTGAGAACCAGAGTACCATTCCATACGACATGTCTACGGAAGCGAGCATGAATGATGCCGTCGAGGGCCTTAAAACTATGGGCGTCAAGGCGATCGGGATAAAGTGCGATGTGAGCAAGGCTGCCGACGTCGAGGCAATGGTCGATAAGGTTATTGATACTTTCGGTAAAATAGACATTCTGGTCAACAATGCCGGTAACTCTTCCATGGTCGCCATTGCAGAGATGGACGAACAGACCTGGGACGATGTCATCGACACCCAGCTTAAGGGGACCTACCTGTGTTGCCGCTATGTATTGCCGCACATGATCGAGCAGCACAGCGGTAACATCGTGCAAATATCGTCTGTGGGCGGCCAACGCGGATTCGGAATGGGCGGACACTATTGCGCCGCAAAGCACGGCATTATCGGGCTGAACAAGTCCATCGCCATGGAGGTCGCCGATCACAATATCCGCAGCAACGTGGTGTGCCCCGGTACGGTCTGGACGCCGATGATGCAGGGCATTGCCGCCTATTTCGGCATGGAAGGCGACGACGCCAAGGAGCAGTTTTTTGCCGGCCACATGATACAGGATCCGGAGGTGTCTCCTGAAGACATCGGCAGGGCGGTGCGCTGGCTGGTTACCGATGAAGCCCGCTGCATCACCGGCAATATGATCACCGTGGATGGCGGTTGGACGGCCAAAGCACCTTGATAGGTCTAATATTGTGTGGTCGACCGTTTAAACAAAAATGGACGTCAGAATAGAAAACAAAGAAAGGATTTCAGATGGAAAACGAAACAAAAGAAAAAGAGATGGTTGTAGACGATGGCCTGGAGTGCCAGGAGCCCGCGATTCTTGAAGAAATCAATATCGAAGAGCTTGCCGTCGACGGGATCTGCGGCATCTATTAACCTCCGTGTATGGGGGTTCCTCCTGTGCCTGGGTGCATGGCACATTGGTCCAGGGGCTTGTTCCAATGGCCTGCACCCGGCACCACCGATTCGAGGAGGTAATGGAATTGTTACGTGTATATTGCTTGAATAAAGGCGTCCAGGTGCGCCGCGAAAAATTCGGTCTGCTTTTCTACAATTATCGCGGACCGCGGCTCTATTTTCTACCCAGCAAGGATCTGGTGGGAGATGATTTTTTCAACGGAACCCTGTCGCTGTCGGAGCTGGTAAGCAGCGTCCAGGCACGCCACGGCTGGCCTCGGCAGTGGATTGAAAAACAGCTTGGCAAGATCATGAGCCAACTTGAAGCCAAAGGACTGATTCATGGGCAATCAATATGTTGAAATGGGGTTGACGGCTCCGGTCAATGTGACCTGGGAAGTGACTTATGCCTGCAACTTAAGTTGCATTCACTGTCTGTCGGATTCCGGGCGCAAACGGGAAGGGGAGCTGACCACCGAACAGGCGCTGCAGGTGATCGACCAGCTGGCTGCCGTAAAGGTGTTTCAATTCAACATCGGCGGCGGTGAGCCTTTTATGCGGCCCGATTTTCTCGACCTGATGGACCACGCCCACGATAAAGGCATGGTCACCTGTATCAGCACCAACGGCACTTTGATCGATGAGCGCATCGCCCGTCGCCTGGACCATCCGCTGGTTTACATCCAGGTCAGCCTGGATGGCGCCACCGAAGCGTCCAATGACGCCATCCGTGGCCGGGGCAGCTATGGAAAGGTGATGAAAGCGCTGGACCACTTGCGCAAACGCGATATCGAGGTTAGTATCAATTGCGTCCTCACCCGGCGCAGCTATCCGGAACTGGACAAGCTGGTGGAACTGGCCGCTTCATACGGTGCCAAGTTGAGGGTGTCGCGCTTTCGGCCGTCGGGGAGGGGAAAAGAATCGTGGTCTCAGCTCAACGTGGAGCGCGAGCATATGGCCGATTTTTCGCAGTGGCTCTCCGGGCATCTGGCGGTATCCACCGGAGATTCATTTTTCTCCGTGACCACTGAAGAGCGGCGATCCCTGGGGCTGAACATGTGCGGAGCCTGCAAGCTGACATGCTGTCTCTCTCCACGGGGCGAAATATATCCTTGCGCCTTTTTGCAGGAGCCCGAGTTTTATGCCGGCAAACTGCCCGAAGAGGATTTCGGCACCATCTGGAAAACGTCGTCGGTGTTTGATTCCTTCAGACAGTTGGAAATCAAGTCCTGCGAAAGTTGCCACCGGTTCGACATGTGTCATGGCGGGTGTCCGGCCATCGCCTATCACACCCAACGCAAGCTGGGGCTTCCCGACCCGGGGTGCCTGGCCAATTGCGTGACCATGAAAACCGTCATCAAAGAGGCTGTATGAGGACCAATCCGCCACCGTCGGGCTGTTTTCAGCTCAAGAAGGGCATCCGGATGATCCGGGCCCCCGGGGCAGGTGTGCTGCTGCAGTCCAATCCCCTGCGGGCCCTGAAAATCAACCGGGCGGCGCTGGAGATCCTTGAAAAGTGCCGCAGCGGCATGCAGGTGGATCCAAAGGAGGGCGACGCTGAAAACAAGAAAATCCTGCCCTTCCTGGATACATTCGTCCAAGCCGGACTGCTGACCTGGGAGCCCGCCCAAAATCAGGATCTTCCCCTGGTGAGCGTGGTCATTCCGGTTTATAACCGGCCGCAGGAGATACGGCAGTGCCTGGCATCGTTGGAGGCCCTGGATTATCCGGCCGACAAAATCGAAGTCATTGTGGTGGACGACGGCTCTCGCGATCACACCGCCGCAGTGGTGCGCCGGTTCGACGCGCGTCTGATTATCCAACCATACAACCGGGGGCAATCGGCGGCCCGCAATACCGGCGCCAGGGTCGCACGGGGAGAGATTATCGCCTTTCTGGACAGCGATTGTATCGCCGGGCCGCGGTGGCTTCGCGATTTGGTTCCCTATTTCCAGGATTCTCGGGTGGCTCTGGTGGGCGGTTTCGTGGATGCTTATTATCGTGAAAAGCGGATGGATCGCTATGAGCAGGTCTGTTCGGCGCTCAACATGGGTTCCCAACAGGCCATGGGGCGTGGTGAAAATTGTGTCTTTTACGTGCCTACCTGCAACATGCTTGTCCGTAAAGATATCTATCTGCAGGCAGGGGGATTGGATGATTGCCTGCGCGTGGGTGAAGATGTGGATCTGTGCTGGCGGCTGATGGCGGCCGGTCATCATCTGCTGTACATACCACGGGGCGCAGTGGCGCACAAACATCGCAATCGTTTGCTGTCCGGGCTTTTACGCCGTTTCGATTATGGTACGTCCGAGGCTGTGCTGTATGCCCGCTTTCCCAAGGTGGCGAAACAATTCCCCTGGCAGCCGGTCGGGCTCGCAATGATACTGCTCGGTGCAGCGGCCCTGGCTACCCAATCCTGGCTTTGGCTGGTGTTGTTGGCCATACTGCCGGCGATTGAAGCCGGCTTTAAATTGTTTCAATTGGTTCGTAAATTCGACATACGGTTGCCCATCGCCGAAATTTTAGGGGCTTGCCTGAAAAGCCATTTTCAGTTGACCTACTATCTTTCTTTTTACATGGTGCGTTACCATTTGCCATTGCTGGTTGCACTGGTGTGCGCCATACCCACCGGAATTGGCCTTTGGCTGCCGGTGATCATGATCCCGGGTTTGGTAACCTATCTGCAAAAACGCCCGCGATTGAGCTTTCCGGTCTTTCTCTTTTTTTACCTGGCCGAACACGCATTCTATCAGTGCGGGGCATTTTGGGGCTGCCTCAAACAGCGGAGTTTCAGGCTTTACAGAATATTCTTCAGACATGCAGGATTCTTGCACCGGACAAGGCCCTCGGCTAAAATGCATTCCAGGGGCAGGGATCAAACACCAAAAGAGACGTTGAACGGATCGGTATGGAGACGGCGAAAGGCAGCATAATGGACAAGTTTACACAGCTCAAGGAAATGCTATCGAAAATGGAAAGCGTTCTCGTGGCATTTTCCGGTGGTGTGGACAGCACCTTACTGCTAAAAGCGGCCAAGGAGGTACTCGGAGACAATGTATTGGCCGTAACCGCTGTCTCCCCGTTGACGCCGCGGATGGAAAAAAATGACGCGGTGGAGATGGCCAAGCTGATCGGCGCGATCCATCTGCAGGTTGAAACCGATGACTTGGCCGATGCCCTGCTTACAGCCAATCCCCGGGATAAATGCTACCATTGCAAAAAGCGACGCTTTGGACTACTCAAGAAGATGGCTGAGCAGCGAGGGATCAAGGTTGTGGTTGACGGCACCAACAGTGATGACTTCAACGACTTCCGTCCCGGTATAAAGGCGACCAGGGAACTAAAGGTGCGCAGCCCGCTAAGCGAGGCCGGGCTTTGCAAAGACGAAATTCGTCGGCTCTCCCGTCTGCTGGAGCTTCCCACGTGGGATAAGCCGTCCGCAGCATGTCTGGCTTCCCGGGTGCCCTATGGTGATACCATCACGGCCGAAAAACTGAGCCAGATCGATGAAGGCGAGATTTTTTTGCGTCGGTTGGGCCTTTGTCGGCAGGTAAGGGTGCGCCACCACGGCTCGGTGGCCCGCCTGGAAGTTGAACCCCATGCCGTCCACCGGTTTCTTGAAGAAAAAACACGTGCAATGATTATGGACTATTTTAGAAAACTTGGTTTCCAGTTCGTGGCCCTGGATTTGGAAGGCTATGTCATGGGAAGCCTCAATCGGGAATTATCCGAAAAGGAGGAGTGCCGACATGGATAATGAACAGCTCAAGGAACTCATTGCCGGCATTCGCAGCGGAAATGTGAGCACCGATGCCGCTTTGAAGCGTTTGAAAAAGCTGCCTTTCGAGGACCTGGGTTTCGCCAAGGTGGACCACCACCGCTGTCTGCGCAACGGCGTTCCGGAAGTCATCTATTGCGCCGGCAAAACCGCGGAGCAGGTCAAGGGCATCGTAGAGAGAATGCTTCCCCACCACAGCAATATTCTGGCCACCCGGGCGGAGAAGGTGCACCACGAAGCCGTTTTGGCGGCCACATCGGACTGTGAATACCATGAAGCGGCGCGCATCGTGGTGGTTAAACCCCGGCCGATAATCGAAGTCGGTCGTATTGCCGTGGTGTGCGCCGGCACTTCCGATATACCGGTGGGCGAAGAGGCCGCCATTACAGCATCCACCCTGGGAAACCGGGTCGATCGGCTGTATGATGTGGGCGTTGCCGGCCTGCACCGGCTGCTCCACTCCTGCGAGGACCTGTTCAAGGCCAACGTGGCTATTGTTATCGCCGGCATGGAAGGGGCCTTGGCCAGCGTGGTGGGTGGGTTGGTCTCCTGCCCGGTGATCGGCGTACCCACCAGCGTGGGGTATGGCGCCAGCTTCGGCGGCATCTCCGCTCTGCTGACCATGCTCAATAGCTGCGCCTCGGGCGTTTCGGTGGTGAACATCGACAACGGTTTCGGCGCCGCCTATCAGGCCAACCTGATCAATAAGATCGCCGTGCGGGGCGGCAGCCAGGAGCATCATCACCACGGGACAGCCGAGCAGAAGGGCTGCACGCTGAAGAAGGTCTGCTGATGGCCGGATAAGGATTTTCACCTTGTCGGGTAACGCAACTAAAACGAAACGGAAATACGAACGATGACGAAAATAGCTTACTTCGATTGTTTTTCAGGCGCCAGCGGCGACATGATTCTGGGGGCTCTGTTGGATGCCGGACTGGAACTGGAACATTTGCAGCAGGAGCTGGCCAAGCTGGAGCTTTCCCACTACGATGTCGGTAAAAAGGCCGTTGTCAAGAACGGTATCAGCGGCAGCCAAGCCCTGGTACATGTGGAAGAGGATCACCACCATCACCACCACCGGCACCTGGCAGACATTACGGCAATCATAGAGAAAAGCCCTTTGGCGGAGGCCGTCAAAAAAGACAGTATCCGGATTTTTACACGCCTGGCCGACGCAGAAGCCAAAGTTCACAACACCTCCAGGGAAAGCATTCACTTTCATGAAGTGGGGGCCATGGACGCCATTATCGATGTGGTCGGCGGGGTCATCGGCCTGCATGCTCTGGGAATCGATACCATCATTTGTTCCCCGCTGCATGTGGGCTGCGGTACAGTGGAGTGCGCACACGGTACGCTGCCGGTTCCTGCGCCGGCGACAGCCGAACTCGTTCGGGACAAGCCGATTTATTCTTCCGGGGTCGAAGGAGAGCTGCTGACACCCACGGGCGCTGCCATTTTAACCACCTTGGCCGACGACTTCGGCCCGCTGCCACCCATGACCGTTGAGAGCATCGGTCACGGCGCGGGTACAGCCGAACGCTCCATTGCCAATATGTTGCGGGTGTTCATCGGAGCGGCCCCGCAACTCGAGAAAAGATTTGATACGGAGCAGACCGCGACCATAGAAACTACCATTGACGATATGGATCCGCAGATGTACGACTATCTCATCGAGAAGGTGCTGCAAATGGGAGCTCTCGATATTTTCTGTTCAGCGGTTCAGATGAAGAAAAACCGGCGAGGCACACTGGTCACCATTCTTTGCCGGCCTGAGATGGTAGCGGAACTATCCGGGTTTCTCTTCCGGGAAACCACCACCATCGGCCTGCGCTGGCGTCTGGATAATCGCTTCATGCTGCAGCGCGACGTCGTTACCGTGGAGACACGCTATGGCACGATTAATTGCAAAAAGGCAACCCATGGGGAGGAACTGATCAATATCAAACCTGAATATGAAGATTGCAAACGCGTGGCTCTGGAACAACAGGTGCCGCTGAAGACCGTCCTGGAGGAAGCCCGCCTTCAGGCAATCGCTTCAGGTTTTCGGCCCGGTACCAAGTAAGCACATGCGATAAAGGTGACGGAAAACACTATTTCTAATCTCAAAAGGAGGAAATCGCGTATGGACAAGATCTTGAGAATCAATATGGGGGCTGACGGTGGTCCGAGCACAGCAACCGAAGCGCTGGGAGATTATGCCGG
>JASFGJ010000092.1:0-10076 GCA_050123815.1 Desulfobacteraceae bacterium | reverse complement strand
TTGCGTCATGTCAGCAGCGAATTTTAGTGTCACTTAGACGCAGCGAAGGAGCAGCACCCCGCACTGTTTGAGCGCAGCGAGTTTGCGGGGTGCCCGAAGCGCGTCTTAGTGACACTTAAATGAAGCTGCGTGTGGTGCAAACCACCCGCTGGAGGCGCCGGCTCATGAAACTCGAAAGTTGAGATAACACTTTAAACGTTAAACTTTTTCTGTCGCTTCTCGCTCCGGCTGAACGCTTTGATAAACCGTCCTCCGACGAAATTATGCAACTATGCCTAATGTATGTTCTTCAACCTTTTGATATGGTTAAAATTTTTATCGAGCCAACCAGAATTGACTTTCTATCGGCAGGTTGTTAAAAGAGACGGATGAATGCAGGCACTGTTGTAGAATTTATCGACAGCCAGAAAATTATCTGCGCCGTCGTTATCGATATAAAAAAAGTGCGACTCCGGCTCCTGACAGAGCATAACCGAGAGGTAAAACTCTCTGTCGGTCGGTTGTCCCAAATATCCAATACCCACCTTGATCCGACCGTCGGTCGGGACAAGACAGTGGCCGCTTTGAAAAAGATCTCCGCTCATCGACGTGATCTTAGCAGCCATATCGATATCCTGTCACTATGGGAAATCCTCAACAGTGAACAAGAGCGGATCGACCTGTCCACCATGACCGATTTCTGCTTTCCGGATCAACCGGACAGCGATCATCAATCGGCAGTCATTCGCGCCTTTTTTCAGGACCGCCTCTATTTCAAATTCAGCCCGGAAGGTTTTCTTCCGCGCACAACGGATGAGGTCGAGAGAATTATTGCACAGCGCGATGCGGATGCCATCCAGGCGCGCCGGATCGATGGCGGGGCCAACTGGATGCAAAAAATCCTGGCAGGCAATGATACGCCGGCTCCACAAGAGGCCGATGCGATCGTAGAGATTTTGTCTTCCTATTATCTCTACGAAAAAGAGAGCCCCTATCGCGATCAGGCCAAAGCCATTCTTAATAAAACCGGTGGTTCGCTCGGCAGTATCTTCTCCTTTCTCGCACGGATCGGTCATTGGGACATCGATGAGAATATCGAGCTGTTGCGTTACGGCATCCTTTCCGAGATACCGCCGGAGATCGAAACCCATGCGCAGAATCTGTCACGGACAGCGACGGTTATCATAAATGACCGACGCGATCTCAGGCACATGCCGCTGATCACCATAGACGGCCCTTCGACGTTGGATTTCGATGACGCGCTTAGCCTTGAAAAAAAAGATTCACATTTTGAACTGGGCATCCATATCACTGACGTCGGCTATCATGTACCTAAAGATGACCCTATCGACCGGTACAGCCGAAACCGTGGAAGCTCTATCTATCTGCCGGAAGGCAAAATTTCCATGATGCCTTCGCTGCTCTCGGAACAGTTGTGCAGTCTCAGAGCAGGAGAGGACAGACCGGCCATCAGTACACTCGTACACATCACACCGCGGGCAGAAATACTTGGCTATGAGATCGTGCCCAGCTTGATTCGGGTTGACCGCCAATTGACGTTTCAGGATGCCGACCAACTTGCTGAAAAAGACGAGGCTGTCAAAGCGATGTTCTCTATTGCGTTAGCCTATCGCGAACGACGTTTGGCCAATGGCGCCATGATCATCGAATTGCCCGAAACCAATGTCTGGTTTGATGCCAACGGAGGGGGTCCCATGGTCGCAACCTCAAGCCGAGAGACTCCCGGCCGGCTGCTCGTCGCGGAATTGATGATTCTGGCCAATGAACTGGCCGCACGTCGGTTGGTCGAAGTCCAGCTGCCGGCCATATTTCGATCCCAACCGGAACCTCGCGCACGTCTGTTCAATTCAAGTGGGGGAACGCTCTTCCAGAATTGGATGCAACGCAAACAGATCCATCGTTTTCTCCTCACCAACGCACCTGAACCGCACTCCGGACTTGGTTTATCAAGTTATGTTACAGCCACCTCTCCCATCCGCAAATATTTCGATCTGGTAACCCAGCGCCAGCTACGAGCGGCCTCAGGTTTGGAAGCCCCGTATACCCAAGGGCAGATAGATTATATTATCAATGAATTATCAGATATCGTGGCCCATGTCGGACTTGTCCAGCGTCAACGCCACCGCTACTGGCTGCTAAAATACCTCCAGAGCCGCATTGGTCATAAAGAAGAGGCCATTGTCTTATCCAAGCGTCGCAACACCTATTCGATTTTAATACCGGCTTACATGCTGGAGTGCTCCTTGTCCGGCGCCGAATCGATAAAATTAAAGCCGGAAGATATCATCCAGGTAACGATCCAGCATGTCAATGCACGAAATGAAGTTCTCACGGTGTATCTGGGATAGGATCGCTGACCGCTCTTCGGCCACCTTCGCACCAACGAGTGTTGCAAGGGCTTCTTAAGCGTATCCCCTCGGAACGATCACAGCACCTCACTGCTAAATAATCAACTATATCATCCTGATATTATATAGAGATCGCTCTTCGTCGTAACCCTCAAACCTAAAGCCTTCGAACAAATATGCCGATGTACCATCCGACCGGTATGCAAATATGGGTATCATCAGATTTCGGCTAAAAACTGCGGTTGTGACCTTAATTCGCACTGAAAGCAGAATGTAAAATTATGGTAAAAATCCAAAAAATTATCCAAAAAGTTAAAAACCTCGCCCCGATACCTGTTGTCATCCATAAAGTTCTCGATTTTGCCAGCAAACCGGACGGCACGTTGGATGATCTGGTGCGTCTGGTGGAAAATGATCCGGCGATAACAGCCAATTTGCTCAAATCCTGCAATTCAGCCCACATGGGATTGCCGGTCAAGGTCAACTCGGTTCAGCAGGCAGTTACCTTGCTGGGGATCCAGAAAGTCGTTGAAATCGTAGTAACACAGACGTTGTCCGTCAATCTCCAGAAAGCCCAGGAAGGCTATGGCCTGGCCAAGGGGGAATTATGGAAGCAAAGCGTAGCAACAGCCATGGTCGCGCGGAACCTGGCCGAGCGGCGCCAGCTTCCGTTGCTGCCCACCATCTATACCGGCGCGCTGCTCAAAGACATTGGCAAGGTTGTTTTACATGAATTTGTAGCGGATGAACTGCAAAAAATTGAATATCAGGTGAACATCAAAGGGTATAGTTTCATTGAGGCCGAGCATTTGTGTATCGGCATGGACCATGCCACGCTGGGAGGCATCATTGCCGAAGAATGGAGCTTCAGCGACCAGATGGTGTTCATGATCAGGCACCACCATCTTCTCGATCCGGAGGCGCGGAAAGATCCTGCGACGGCAACGCTCTATCTGGCCGATATGGTCTCGATGATGGTTGGGACCTGCACCGGAATCGATCGTTTGGCGTACAAAGTCTATGAGAATATATTCAGCGATTTTTTTCTGGCCAAAGACGAGCTTAAAGCACTGATGTATTCCTATGACGGGTATCTGACCGGCGCCCAGCGCTTCCTTGAAAATTGAATCATCAAGCCGATTGACAAAATGTTTATAAATTGTCAGAAGATGGGACTGGTTTTTTGCGCTGTCGCGGACATTCAAAGGAGTTTGCATTTGGCACCGATTGCACCCGCCGCAGAAAACGGCCTTCGCCGTAAATTAACATTATTTCTGGCCTTGTCACGCACACCCCATGGCGTCATCGATATGGCAATGCCCGTAATGGCGGCATTGTTGTGCTTGGGCCATCTTCCGCCGCTGCCGGTGACCCTTGTCGGATTGATCACAGTGTTTGCCGGCTACACAGCGGTCTACGCGATTAATGACGTGGTTGACTTCCGCACTGACAAACAAAAAGTTGGTATCGGTGGGTACACCGATGAAGAAAATTTTATCGATGGCGTTTTTATTCGGCACCCTATGGCAAAAGGGGTATTGAGCCTGCAGGCCGGTTTGGTGTGGACCCTTTTCTGGGCGGCAGTCGCTATGGGTGGAGCCTATTGGTTAAATCCGGTATGTTTGTGGATTTTTATAGGCGGCTGTCTGCTGGAGGGCTTCTACTGCCTGTTGTGGCGCGTTACGCCCATGCGGGCAATCATCAATGGCATGGTAAAAACCCTTGGCGCAATGGCTGCGGCTTTTGCCGTGAACGCTTCTCCGCCTGTGATTTTCCTGATTTTCCTTTTCCTGTGGATCTTTGCATGGGAAATCGGGGGCCAGAATATTCCGAACGATTGGACCGATATCGAAGAAGACCGCCACTTCAAAGCAAAAACCATCCCGATTTACTTTGGGACACGACGCGCCGGACTGATCGCTGTTTTGTGTCTCGTGTGCGTCCTGTTCCTCAATATGGCGTTGTTCTGGGCTTCGCCGCTGCCATTCAATGGATGGCTTCTCGGCGCCGCGGTGGTCGCCAATGTCGCCCTGTTGTTGCATCCCGCCCGACAGCTGGCGGGACGCCGGATGCGCAGCGACGCCATGACCCTGTTCAATCGGGCCAGCTACTATCCCCTGGCCATGCTTTGCATCGTTCTGGTATCCATTGTTCTTCGCTGATGACACCCCGTAAGGCCAATCTAAAAGCTGTTTCATTTTTATGCTTATGTAGGCACACCGACCACCGGGATCGATATCACAACCGCTATTTTTTTCCATTGCACAACAGAAAATCGTGCTCGTGCGCGTGCTCGTAATCGAATCGGTGCTCCAAGATCGAAATCGAATCGATCCGTCGTCATCGAAAAACTCAATTACGATTACGAGCACGCGCACGAGCACGAACAAAAAGCGCTGAACCTCATTTGGTGTTGTAGGCCCGTTTCTTTTTCACCCCCACATGCGCCACCGCAATCGAATTGGTCATTCTTCGATAGCGGACAGGATCAAAACCGATCCCCGCCAAAATCGATGACAGCTCGTCCGGCAACGGAAACATCCGGATGGTTTCCGGCAAACAGGCATATGACTGAGCCGACCCGACGATCAGTTCCCCGAGCAATGGCATGATATTAAAGGAATAAAAGTCGTAAAGCAGACGAAACAACGGATTGGTCGGGCGTGAAAACTCAAGGCAAAGCAGCCGTCCGCCGGGCTTCAGCACCCGGTGCATCTCGCCGAAACCTTGTTTGAGATGGGTCAGATTCCGAATGCCGAAACCGACCATGGCCACATCGAACGCGCGGTCCGGAAAGGCGATTCTCTCGGCGTCGCCCTGAACATATTGAATATGGCTCAACTCCGGAAATGGATCGATTTTGTGTCGGCCGGCCGTCATCATGGCTCGATTGATATCGTAAATGACAACCTGCCCTGACGGGCCGGTGCGCCGTGCCGCCAAAATAGCAAGGTCGCCCGTTCCCCCGCATACATCCAATATGCGTTCGCCTCGGCTGATATCGAGCATCCTTATCGCCGCCCGTTTCCATACGTGCTGGATCCCCAAACTCAGAAGAGAGTTCATAAAATCGTATTTCGGAGCCACACGGTTGAAATGGCGCATGACCGCTCTGTATTTTTCCCTTTCATGAAAGGTGCGAACACCAAACCGCGCCTGTTGGGTCTGCCGAACATGCTCGTCCAGCTGCGCTTGCCGATTGCGTGCATCAAACCATCGTGGATTTTGCCAGCAGGCCATAGGATTCCTTAAAAGATTATCTTAACGTCTATGGAAGTGCATCAGATAGTTCATGCTTGTGCTGCGGCACAGCGAGGCGTATCCGACGAAGGGCAGATAGCGCAGTCCAGACAGGTCCGCCTGCTCCAATCCAGCCTGGCGGGCCCAGCGGGCCAGCTGGTGCGGGTGTACGAATTTGCCGTACTCATGGGTGCCTTTGCGCACGATGCCCAATACATATTCCGATAACCCGATGATCAACAGGCGCGACAACCAGGTACGGTTCACCGTGCCGATAAACAGCGCCCCCCCTGGACGCGCCAGGACGCTGCAGGCGCGGATTAATTCAGCAGGCCGAGGGACATGTTCGATCAGCTCCATGCAGGTGACAATGTCATACTGCGCCTGATGGTCCCGGGCCCAATTCTCCGCCGTGCTCCACTGGTAATCGATGGCATGCCCGTTCTGGAGACCGTGCGCTTTTGCCACGGCCAATGCTTCTTTGACCATATCAATTCCGGTCACACGAGCGCCTTGCCCCGCCATGGCTTCGGCCAGCAAACCGCCGCCGCAGCCGACGTCCAATACCTGTTTGCCTGACAGATCGCAACGGTCCCGGATATAAGCCAATCGGACAGGATTGATCTCATGCAGGGCTTTGAATTCGCCCTTCCGATCCCACCACTCGTTCGCTTGAGCTTCAAACTTGGCGATTTCAACAGGGTCGATATTGTCGTTGCGTCGGTTCATCATATTTTATAGTTTATCAGAAATTTCGACCTTACCGCCTGAACGGGTAGGCGGTCAAGATTCTAGTGGTCGACACTCAGCTAATGTCGCTCCCGAAAAGACCGATATCAAATCTCAGCGAGTGGGTTTTAACCTGCGCCAAGGTAAGATTTTGACATGCGACAAACGATAAAAAAACAGCTTAAAATTTATCTTCCGGCGCTGCTGAACGTGGCGCTTTTCCTGGCTGTCGTATCCTGGTTTATCCTGAACGATATCCAACAGGAGATCGACGTCACCCACCGCCGCCTGGCGCTGGTGGCTTTTGTCGTTTTTACGGCAGTGCTTCTGGTTTCCGGTTATATGGTGTTTCAGGGGATCATGTTTGAGAAAGAGCGCAATCGGATGGCGCAAAAACTTGAAAATCTGACCGGCACGGATCCGTTGACCGGAGCCCTCAATCGCCGGCACTTCTGGCGTACAGCCGATAATGAGCTCCATCGCCACCATCGCTATTTCAGGGAGTTGGCCATAATGGTGATGGACATCGACCATTTCAAACGAATCAACGATACGTTCGGTCATCCGGCCGGTGACAAGGTTTTGCGCGAACTGGTGGAAAGCTGCGTAAAAAATCTGAGAAAAAGCGACATCTTCGGACGGATTGGCGGGGAGGAATTTGCCGTACTGCTGGTGGAGACACAGGCAGAAGCCTCCCTTGAAGTGGCCGATCGGTTGCGGCAGCAACTGGCCGCAAAACAGATAATCGTCGACGACGGTATACCCATCAACTTCACCGTCAGCATCGGCGTCACACATGCCAGGCGTGAAGACGAGAGCCTTGACGATTTGATCAAACGCGCCGATGCCGCATTGGACCAAGCGAAGAGCAAGGGACGCAACCGGATTGAATGTCTATACTAAACAGCCACCTGTGTCGTTCGAATTTGAGATTGCCGGTGTGCCGGTGCGCCTGCAATTCCTTCAGGGCCATGCACCTTCGTCTCCGGCATCCGAATCGTCAGGCGCACGCCTGACCAGCGACAAAGTATTGCCGATGACGGTCAGGCTGGAAAACAGCATGGCCGAGACCGCCACCAGCGGGTTGAGCAAACCACTCATGGCAATGGGAATACTGACCAAATTATAGATCCAGGCGCATCCCAGATTTTGAATCACCTTTCGGTTTACCCGACGTGCAAGATCCATGAAGGAGATGAACTGCATGGGTTCGCTTTGCATCAGGGTCACGGCGGCCGCCTGCTGAGTTAACGCTGAATCGTGATGCAACGCCACCGATAGATCGGCTTGTGCCAATGCCGGTGCGTCATTGATCCCATCGCCCAAAACCGCCACCCGATACCCCTTTATCTGCAGCCGCTCGACAAACTCTGACTTCTCCTGAGGCAACAGACCGCCATGGGCCTGCTCGATACCCACTTCGGCGGCAAGAGCTTGGGTCGTATCAGGCGCATCACCGGAAACTAAAAACAAAGCAATTCCCGCTTTGTTTAGCCGACGAATTGACTCTTTCGCACTGCGACGCAGTTGGTCGCTGAATCCAAGGGTTGCGCAGATCTGATGGTCCAGACTCAGGTAGACATGGGACAATTGATTTTGTTCCGGTTCAATCTGTCGGTAATCACGCCGGCCGCCGGTGGCGAAATCCATGGACCCGATTTTGACCAGCCGTCCCTGATGGCTGCCGCGCATGCCGTTGGATTCTGTTTTGGCATCGTCAATCCGGGCCGGCTCTATGCCGTGCCTCCGGGCATAGTCCAGAATGGATCTGGCCACCGCATGGTCTGAAAATTGTTCCAAACCTGCCGCCACAGCCACGGCCTGGCGCTCATCCAAAGCGCCATGAACGGTTACCTGCGTTAAAGGCCACTGGCCGATGGTCAGCGTTCCGGTCTTGTCCATTACAACGCAGTCGATGGGCTTCGCCTGCTCAAATGCCTCTATGTCACGCACCAGAATCCCTTTGCGCCCCGCTTGCGACAAACCGGCAATACGGGCCAGCGGAATGGCAATGCCCAAGGCACAGGGGCAGGCGATAACCAAAACCGTCAACCCCCGCACAAAAGCCTGCTCCAGCGAAAGCCCGAACCAGTATCCCAAGGCTGTCGTCATCACGGCAACCAAAATCATCAATGGTACAAAAAAGGCAAGGATTCGATCCGTGCGGTTTTGAACAGCGGTTTGCCTTGACAGACCGCGCTCAATGATGACGATCATCTCCCCCAGCAGCGCATCGGTCCCGACTTTTTGGGCCACCACCGTTACATCCCCTTCCAGCAGGCGCGTCCCGCTGACGATGTTGGCACCCCTGGAGACGTTTTTGGGGCGTGACTCTCCAGTAACCGCCGAACTATCTATTAACGCCCTGCCCGAGACCACACGGCCATCGGCAGGAACAATTTCATCGTCTTTCACCCGAAATCGGTCTGCGGGTCGAAGCTGATCGATGGCGGCAAACCGTCCGCTTGGGTATCGATCTGAACAGATCCGCACTTTAGCGGGCTGCAGCGCCAGGAAGCTTTCCAGGTCTCGACGGACATTGCGTTTGGCCTTGGACTCCAGCGACTTGCCCAGAAGCACCAGGGTGATCAGCATCGAAGCCGTATCAAAATAGAGATGCCAGCTGCCCATCCAGAAGTTGACCAGGCTATAACCGTAGGCACTGCCGGCCCCCAGACAAACCAGGGCCTCCATTCCGGGGGCCCCTGTGCGAACGCCCCACCAGGCTTTGCGAAAGAGCGCTCCGCCCCCGTACAGCATAACGACAGAGGCCATAACCAAGATAGGCAGGGAGATAAAGTAAACATCGTCGGCTTCAAGAGAGGTAAAAAATCCAGTATAGAGCGACCACGAAAGCATCATGACATTGGCCGAAAGCAGGGCTGTGATGATCAAACGCACAAATGCAGACCGCTCCCGCCTGCCACTCGCTGCACCGCCGACATCTGTCGACGCATAGCCCAGGCCATTGATCGTCGCCACTATTGTTTCGGGATCCAGCCGGGTGGGATCGTAGCGGCATTGCAGCCGATCGGTGGCAAAATCGCATCTGGCCTCGATCACTCCTTCCAATCTTTCCAAAGCCGTATGGATAACCCACGAGCAGGCCGGACACCACATGCCGCCGATCACAAATTGCACATCAAGTGCGTACTCAACCGACGATCTTGTTTCAGAAAGCGTCGAACCGACAGCGACGCTCCGGTGCTTTTCGGCCAGATCCATCTCATCCGACGGCACCACCCCGGCGGCGACGCAACGACGGTAAAGCTCGGTCTCTTTGAACCGAACGGGATCCGGAGAGTCGGCAGCCTCCGCCAGCATAGTATAGACCATCCGGCATCCTCGGCAGCAGAAATGCAGGGCATGGCTCTGAATCTGGACCGTATGGTTGCCGTAGTGCAGCGGCAAACCACACAGATCACATTTTTTTGGTCTCATACCGAACAACTATCACCAATTTTAGTGTGGATTGCAAATGCCAAAATATCGTTGGCTCGCATCGGGCAGGCCCTGGGTAGCGAACCTGCCAATTTCAACGATATTGCCTGAAAAACGTCAAAAGCGATTAATTCTATTTGACAGCACAGGCAAATACTATTTGACAGCACAGGCAAATTCTATTTGACAGCACAGGCAAATTGGCTCCATAAATAATTAGTGTCCATCCATTTATTCCCTCTCCCTTGAGGGAGAGGGTCAGGGTGAGGGTGTAAGGCTTTGACATCACACCCCCTCACCCAGCCTCTCCCCCTCAAG
>JASFGJ010000091.1:0-10143 GCA_050123815.1 Desulfobacteraceae bacterium | reverse complement strand
TGGTTTACTGCAGTAATTGGGCGGTCATGCCGTGGTCGGGATGGGATCCGGAAATGGGAGTCAAGTGAATAGGTCGCGCCTGCGTTGCGATATCTTTAAGTCTAAATTGTTATCCAGATATCGTACGTCCGGTTTGGAACTTTAGTGTATTTTGTGAAAATAGCATCGATTTATTCGTCCGGAATCAGCGGGCATGAAACCCCGTTCAGTATTGCCAGGTCGCGGGGCAATCGGGAATCGGGTACGATTTTGATACGGGTCAGGTGGTACTCCCGGCGAAGTCGTTTCAGATTGCAGCTGCGGTGTCCTCGAATTCGAGAACCGGCCTTGGGATGGATTTCGATGGTCAGGTTGCCGTCGTTGGCGTTAGGGGACGACAGTCTCCTGCGCAGGGCATCCATCCACAAGGCTGAGTAGACGAGTTCACCGAAGGCCGGGTGAAAGGGACCGGCCAAAACCCCGGCTCCGGTGTTGAGTTCGGTGGTGGGTTGAAGTCCCATGCGAATCACGGTGATGCCTCTTACTGTCATTAGCGCGTAGATTCGCTTGACCAGGGATACGCTCTTTTCCAGTGACAGGGGAACATAGCGCCTTTGCGAATACCAGCGCGCAAGAGGGCTGCCGCGCAGCACCAGGCAAGGGTAGATCCGGACGAAATCGGGCGCCAGGCCGGCCATCTGCTGCGCACTGGTTACGGCCGCTTGCTCTGATTCTGAGGGAAGGCCCACCATTATTTGCAGCCCGGTGCGAAATCCATTGTTTTTCAACAGCTTTACTGCCTTGATGGTATCGTCTGGGCTGTGTCCCCTTCGCGACACAGTCAATACTGAGGCATTCATGGATTGCGCACCAATTTCGATGGTGCTGATAGGGTAGTCCCGGATCAGTGCCATGCGTTTTTCATCAATGGTATCGGGTCGAGTGGAAAAGCGGATTCCCTGGGCCCTGCCGGTTTTAATGTACTTGTCGGCAATGGCGAGCAGTTGCATGATTTGGCTATCGGAGAGGCCTAGAAAATTGCCCCCGAAAAAAGAGATCTCGGTCCAGCGACGATGGTCGCGGCGATAACTTAAGAATCGGTTGATTTCTGCGTTTATTTGCGATTCGGTTGGAAAGGTCCGGTCCCTGTTTGTGGTACGGGTCTGATCGCAAAACAGGCATTGGTGCGGGCAACCGGCGTGGGGAATAAAAACCGGTATTACAAAAGGTTTGTGCCGATGGTGATCGTTCATGCCTTTGTCAGAACCCTAAGGGTTCGCGTAAAAATGTGAAGTTATTTTTGCGCGAGCCCTAAGGATCCAGATCTGCCTCGATCTGCTTCAAGCCCCTGCGTGCAGCCTCTTGCTCGGCCGTCTTTTTGCTTTTACCGATGCCTTCCGCATTGATCGATCCTACGGTCATCCGCACACGAAAGGTTTTATCATGGTCTGGACCACTCTCCTGGACCACCTCGTAGGCCGGGATGGCTTTTAGTGATCCCTGGGCCGCTTCCTGGAGCCTGCTCTTGAAATCCATGCCCACGTTGAGATCCTGAGCTGTATCAACCAATTGTCTGAAATGATTATTAACAATGGCAAGGGCGGTGTCGAATCCGCCATCGAGATAGATGGCTGCCAGCACGGCCTCGAATGCATTGGCCAGAATGGAATTTTTTTCACGGCCGTTGGTCTGGATCTCCCCCTTGCCTAAAAGCAGATAGTCGCCCAACTCGATGCTTCGCGCCACTTCGGACAATCGGGTTTCATTGACCAGATTCGCGCGGATGCGCGACAGATCGCCTTCGTGCATTTCCGGATAGCTCTGCGAGAGCAGGTGTCCAATGGCCAGATTTAAAACAGCGTCGCCCAAAAACTCCAACCGCTCGTTATCACGAAGCATGTTATCGGTCTGTTCATTGACGTAGGAGCTGTGGCGCAGGGCCTCCATGAGCAGGTCCGTGTTGGAAAATTCATAGCCGATAGTGGTTTGAAATCGCAAGATATTCATAAATCTCTATGCCCATGATTTGGTTTTCAGCCCGGTGCGGTTTGAAACCAGTCGTTCGAATAGTTCGAAGGGAACGTACAAATCCCCCGAACCGCAACCCATTTGAATGTCCGGCGAGATTTTTCCGTGAAAATCGCTACCTCCGGTAATCAGCAGGCCCAATCGCCCGGCGGTTTGTGCCAACTCGGTGACATCCTGGTCAGAGTGCTGCGGATAGTAGACCTCAAGGCCCTCAAGGCCCATATCGATTAGCAGCTTGAGCAAGGGGGCCAGAGCCTTTTTTCCCTCCGTTCCTTGGGTCCGGATAAGGCAGGGATGGGCCAGAACCGGCACTCCTCCTGCCGCCTGAATAAGAGTTAGGGTACGCGCACAAGCTAGGCGCGTTTTGCTGACAAATGCGGGGCAGCCTTTTGCCAAAAAGCGGTCAAAGGCCTCATCCACATCGGCTACGACACCGGCTTTGATCATGGCGCTGGCGACGTGCGGTCGTCCCGCGGAGCCCTGCCCGACCTCGTCCAATACTTGCTGTAGGGTGATCGGAACGCCGATGGTGTTGAGCCGGTCGACAATGCGTGTAATCCGCTGATCACGGGAGCGCTGCATCTCGGAAAGCGCCTCTACCAGCGGTGGGAAATCCGGGTCGATGCCATAACCGAGAATATGCAGGCTGCCGTCGATCCGGCATTCAGATGGGGGCTGGGCGCTGATTTCGACACCGGTGATAAAATGAAGGCCTTCGGGCATGTATTCGGCCAAAGCCGTTCGTGTTCCGGTCAGGGTGTCGTGATCGGTAATGGAGATGGCTTCCAGGCCTATTCGGGAGGCCATTTGCAACAATTCGGACGGGTGATGGGATCCATCCGAGGCAGTGGAGTGAATGTGGAGGTCGATTCCCCCGCATTTTTTAGAGTCCAAGGGCTTTCTCGAACGCTTCCTCTTTTGTTTTGCAGTCAATGCATTGAGTTGTTACCGGGCGCGCCTTGAGCCGGGCCGACGAGATCTCTTCACCACACGATTCACAGATTCCGAATGTGCCGTTTTCAATCCGTTCCAACGCTTTTTTTATCTTTTTGATCAATTTATGTTCACGGTCTCGGATACGCAACATAAAGTTGCGATCGGACTCCAATGTGGCACGGTCTGTTGGATCCGGGAAGTTCTCTTTTTGCTCGGTCATGCCCGAAACGGTGTTGTCCGCCTGATTAAGCAACTCTTGGAGGCGATTGTTCAGAAGCTCTTCAAAATACTTGATATCTTTCTTTTTCATACGCCGTCCTCTTTGAGCTCAATAGTTTAATAGCAGTTATAAAAAGATGTTAAATAACATAGCATGAAACTGATTGTAAAGCAAAAAGGCAATGCACCATTGGCGGCATGATGATCGCCGTTCAAACAATCGTCACACCCTGCCATTTATGCTTGAACCAATTGATATCAAATAATAAACTAATTATGTTCGTAATAACCTTCCCAACCTATGCTCCGAAAGGAATCGTACCATGAGCAATCATGAAAAGGGGTATGAAACCGATTATCGCTTGATAACCATCAAGACCAGTGACGGCGCAACTGTTCAAGGCAAGGTCAACATCTCGCCCAATCAACGGGTATCCGAACTGTTCAATTTGCAAAAGGGACCGTTTGTGGTGATGGTGGATGCCTCGTATGGTGAGGTGAAGGGCAAGACGCTGTTCATCAACAAGGATCACGTGATATGGGTCGAGCCTGAACAATAGGTATGAATCGAACGCATCTGACGTGCAAATAAGACAATCAGGAAAAAGCGCCTTCCCTGCCCCTAAACATGTGATGTTTTTTCTGCGAGAGTCCTTATTTTTGACCGTCAGGCCTGCGTTTCAAGAAACTTCTCCATTGTTCTCAGGTCATATACATTGTGTACTGCGGCCGTATGGTCCTTCGGCATGATTTTGCGGAGCAGGCCGGTCAGGACGCGGCCTGGACCTATCTCAACAAATGTGTCGACCTGATCGTCCAGCATCTTAAATATCGAATCGTACCAGCGTACCGGACTGCAAAGCTGCCGGGCCATGATGGTTTTTATCTGTTCCGGATCGGATTCCTTATCGGCGGTGACGTTGTGTATCACATCGCATTGCGGAGAATTAAAGGGTATCTGTCCTAAAAAGGCCCGAAATTCATCCTCGGCACCTTGGATCAAAGGGCTATGCCAGGCACCGCTGACCTTCAATGGAATCGCACGGGCGCCCTTTTCTGCAGCCAGATCTCCTGCCGCCTTGACCGCATCGGGAGCGCCGGTGATCACGATCTGCTCCGCACTGTTATGATTGGCCACGGCTACGACACCGTTTTGTGCGGTTGCCTCGACAATGCCGGCAACCCCGTCGATGGTCAGGCCCACAACGGCACTCATGGCACCTTCGTGCCGAGTGGCTTCGCGATGCATCAGCTCACCGCGTTTATGTACCAGTTTCAGGCAATCCTCCATCGTGACCACTCCGGCGGCGTACAAGGCGCTGTATTCACCCAGGCTGTGGCCGGCGCATACAGCCGGCGTTATGCCGGCGTTTTGAATGGCTGCCAGACAGGTCAGATTCACAGCCGTGATCGCCGGCTGCAGATTGACGGTCTGGGTCAACGCCTCCAAGGGACCTTCAAAGCACAGCTGGGATATGGGCAGGCCCGTGGCGCGGTCCGCAGTGTCAAATATCTCTTTTGCATAATTGATCTCCTGGGCCAGATCCTTGCCCATTCCGACTTTCTGAGATCCTTGACCCGGGAATAAAAATGCGATTTTTTTCAAGGCAATTCCTCCTGAATGTTTGTATTCTTACACCATGTAACGATATTTAACCCTGACGCTGCAAAAGTCGGAGGGCTCCAGAGCCAAGGCGCCAAGGGTGAAGTCGTATTTCGAATACTGCGAACCCGCGGCAACGCCGGATCTGGAGTCCTCCGGCTTTTGCAGCGTCAGGGTTCATCCAGATCGAACAGTTTACGAGCAATATCCAGTGCTTCCGGACGTTCACCCTGGCAGCCATTGCTTTTAAGATAATGTGTCGGATGATGCAAGATTTTATTCACCGTGGCATCGATGAGACGCTCGATCGCTTTTTGGTCGTCCTTCGAAAGGTGCGGCAACTGTTGCATGGTCTTTTTGACTTCCTCAACGGCCATGGATCTGACTTTTTCACGCAGGGCCTTGATGGTGGGCACGACTTTCAAACTTTCAAACCAGTGTCTGAACTGGATCACGGCTTCATCAATGATGCGTTCGGCCTTGACAGCCTCGCGCCGGCGCTCTTCGACATTGTCGTCGATCACTCCCTGCAAATCATCAATGTCGTAGACATAGGTGTTGTCCAAGGTGTTGATCTTGGGATCGATGTCGCGCGGCACCGCTATGTCGATGAAAAAGATGGGCCGGTTCCGGCGTCCTCGCATGACCGCTTTTATATCCTTTTTCTCCAGGACATACCCCGCAGCCCCAGTAGAACTGATAATGATGTCCACCTTGTTGAGATGGTTCGGAATTTCCTCAAACCGGATGGCTGTTCCCCTATAGGCCTTGGCAAGCGCCACACCGCGTTCGAAAGTGCGGTTCGCAACGTAAATATTTCCACTGCGCTGCCGGATCAGGTGCTCGACCGCCAACTCCGCCATCTCGCCGGCGCCGATCAGCAGCACCTGTTTGCCTTCCAGGGTGCCGAAGATTTTGCGGCCCAACTCGATGGCCGCGTAGCTGATGGAGACCGCGCTATCCCCGACACCGGTTTCGGTACGGATACGCTTTGCGATAAAAAAGGTGCGGTGCAGAAGCCGGTTGAGGACGACACCGGAAGTCTTTTCTTCTGTTGCCGTACGGTATGCTTGCTTCATCTGGCCCAGGATTTGGGGCTCACCCACCACCATGGAGTCGAGACTGGCGGCAACGCGAAAAACATGCCGCACCGCCTCGCCGCCCAAATGGAGGTAAAGGTTGGTTTCAAAGTCCCCCAGGGCGACCTGTTTGAATTTGGCCAGAAAGCGCTTGGCGGCATCGATGGCTCCCTGAGGCTGTTTCGCTGAAAGCAGGATCTCCACACGATTGCAGGTGGAGAACAAGACGGTCTCTTCAATCTCAGGCTGTGCGCGCAATTCAGCTAAGGCTTGCCGGGTCTCGGGTTCACTGAATGTCAGGCATTCTCGGATATGGACCGGCGCTGTTTTGTGATTGAGTCCGATGAGAATCAGTTTGTCCATTAATGCGATAATTCCTACCAACGAGTAAATTGGCCGTGATGCCCTTTCAGTAAAAAGTTGACACCCAGAAAGGTAAACGTCAAAACGACAAATCCTGCAATAGCCATGACTGCAGCCCGGCGGCCGCGCCAGCCGACAGCCAGCCGCTCATGCAGCAAAACCGCGTAAAAGATCCAGGTGATGGCGGACCAGATCTCTTTGGGGTCCCAGCTCCAGAAGCGGCCCCAAACATTTTTTGCATACATCATGCCCGTGACGAGTCCTACGGTCAGCATGGTAAAACCGGTAACAATACAGGCATAGCCGGTGCTGTCAAGTAAATCGAGCGACGGAAGCCGCTTGAAGAAGAAGCCGTGGCTCTTTTGCTTGATGCTGCGCTCTTGAACCAGATAGAGCGTGCCGACACAGCAAGCCAATGTGAATGCGGCATTGCCGAGGAAGATGGCAATGATGTGGACCCACAGCCAGAAACCTTTCATCAGGTCCTGAGGCTGCAGCAGGTCACGGGGAAACTGGCTGGCCACGATTAATACAAACGCCGTCAGAGGTGCGACGTAGAGTCCCAATATTTTGACTTGAAGCTTCAGGCTCAGGGCCAGAAACGCCCCCGAAAGGGTCCAGGCAACCATGGACAGCGTTTCATGCAGATTGTTGACCGGCAAATGCCCGACGGTGATAAAGGCCCCGATAATGACGATGCTCTGGCAGATAAACCCGGCCAGCAACAAACCGCTGCCAAGCCGTTGTAAAATATCGCGCTGAAAGATGAGATAAGTGAAATAACCGGCGGAGCTAAGCAAGTAACACAGGATGGCCAGAACAAATACGATCTGCATAGGGTCTTCCTTATTGTGTTTGCATAAGAGCCTGATAGTCGAAGCCGGGCCCTAAAACCCGGGTCAGCAGGCTGTTGATGTTTATCCGGTCATCGGAGCGTATCATCTCCAGCAGACCGCCCGCTATGAGCTGCTCAAACAATGGTTTGTGGGCCTCGGGGGCATGTGCTTCGGCCAGCAGCCGTTTGCGGATGGCACCCATCAACTGCAACAAAGCGCCGTACTCGGGCCCATAGTCTTTCTCAAGCTGCTGCCGCAGGTGTTTTGCAAATGCGGGGCTCTTTCCCCCGGTGGAGACGGTGATCATCAAGTCGCCCTGGCGCATAATGGCAGGTAAAATGAAGTTGCACAGATCGGGTTGATCGGCGATATTGCACAATCGCTGAACCATTTCTGCGTCGTGGTGAATTTTGCGGTTCAGGCGCTGATCGTCGGTGGCGCCGATGACCAGAAAGGTGTCGTCGAGATCCGAGGCCTGGTAATCGCGCGTGCGCCATTGGATCCGCCCTTGCCCGGCCAGCGCCTCCAGCTCCGGTGTCGCTTCCGGGCTGATGACGGTGACCCGCGCTCCGCACGCGAGCAGGGTTTTGACTTTGCGTGTCCCCACGCGACCGCCGCCCACAACGAGGCAGTTGCGCTCTTTTACATCTAAATTTACCGGATAATATTGCATATATTATCTTAATCCATCTTACGATGCGTGGTTTTGCATAACGCTGACGCATCAAACTCAAAGGACATCAAGTCCTCGGCCATAACTATTTCCCCCTTATACGTGCTGCGGGCCTGTTTGACAATATCCACGCCCTCCGATGGTGGATAAAGGTGGGTCAACACCAGTCGTTTGGCCTCTGCTCGGCGTGCAATCTTACCCGCCAAAGACGGTGTCAGATGTCCCGGAACTTTCTGATCGTCCGGCAACGCCGATTCGCACACAAACAGATCGGTCCGCCGGGCCAGACGCCCTAAACCGTCGCACATGTCGGTATCGCCGGAGTAGACCATGGAGACGCCGCCGGGAGAATCGACGCGGCAGGCCAGGCTTTCCGGCCGGTGTTGGACCGGAATGACGGTCAGCGTGACATCATCCATGCGAACCGTCTCGCCGTCAGTGGTGTCCAGCTCCTGGAAGCGCAGTTGATGTTCGGGCAGGACGATCCAGTCGCCGTAAGCTGCCTGGAGCCCTTCATAGAAAGCGACCACCCCTCTGCCTCCAAGGACCGTTAGCGGATGCGTGCGCCGGGTTCCGTCCGGGTATTTGGTGGAAAAAATCAGCGGCGCCAGCTCGGAGGTGTGGTCCGGGTGAAAATGGCTCAAAAAAATATGGGTGAGATCGAAAATGGTCGTGCCGGTGGCCAGCAAGCGACGCATCGTTCCCGGGCCAAGATCCATTAAAATTTTCGCTTGGCCGGTTTCGACCAGAACGGCACAAGCGCTGCGATCCAGTCGCGGGACACAAGTGCCGGATCCAAGAATAGTGACGCGTAATTCCATTTTTCTATCTCTTTTTGGCACCGGCTTGTTTTTCAATCCTGGTGATGATCCATTTCAGTACGGCCCGGCGGTCGCCAATATCGACGATTTCGGTCAGCGCCGCGACCTCGATTTCAGCCCGGGCGACGCTTTTGTGTCCACCAGCGGGCCCCCAAGGGCCGAAGCTCTCCTTGGCCACGGTGCCGGCGTTTTTGCGGATGCCATCGTTTCGCAGAATAACCACCAGCTTTGCCTGATGCAAACCGGAAACGACGCTCCAGTTGACCGTATCCACCCGAAGAAAAAAATCGGCGATCTGAACGCAGATATCCGGATGGCTGACCCGGCCAAGATGGACGAACGTCCGGCCTTTGCGGAAACGTCGCTGTTCGATGGCGCGCCTGAAATACGGCAGAAAATCGACGCGCATTTCCGCCTGTTCGATGCGGTTGGCCAGGGCTGTATTGGAAAAGTGGAAAACGTACTGGAAAGCGCTCAGATCTGCGGCAACCGTTTTTCGCTCGAAATTGCTGGTGTCGGTTTTGATGGCATAATAGAGTGCCGTTGCCAGCTTGGCTGATGGTTTGATTTTGGCGGCGCGAAGGTATTCCACGAGTATGCTGGCGGTGGCGCCGTATTTGGGGCGGATATCCATAAACGGCGCATCGCTGGCGCTGCCGACGGGATGGTGATCGATGATGACGTCTGGGGCCATATTCAACAAGCTGTTGTGGTGGTCCGGTTGGGAATCGACCATCACGACACGGGAAAATTGCCCCGGGTCGATGTCTGAAAATGGGATCAACCGAACCCCCATGAGCCGGATCATGGTCAGGTTGTCCGGCCGCCGGATTTCATTGACGTTTGAGATGACCACACCGGCTGTTTTGCGCCATAGCAGGCGTTTGATGGCCATGGCGCTGGCAATGGCATCCGGATCTGCATTGATGGGTATCAGAACGTGGTCATTGCCGCTGAACCGTTCGTAAAATCGCTTTAATTTTTCTATGGCGGATTTTCGCATGTCTGTTTCAATTTCCTATCTGCGCCAACTTACAAAGCCGAGTCTCAATTGACAACCGATATCTTTCGTTGACTCGCAGGTTTGATTCCTGTATAGCTCCTTGCTTCATTAGACATCTCGAGTATTTTATTGACCCCATGTGTGGGACTCGGGGAAGGTGGAAATGCTATGCACGGGGCTCTGATTCCCATCATTGTTTTTTTAGTTGTCTACGTCGCTCTTACGTTTGAACTCGTCAACAAAGCGGTCGCCGCCTTGCTGGGGGTTATGGTTCTGCTGGTGCTGCATGTCGTAACGGAGCATCAAGCCGTCGAGTTCATCGATTTCGAGACCATCATGCTTTTGCTGGGCATGATGACCATCGTGGCGATCCTGCGCAAGTCAGGATTCTTCACCATTCTGTCGGTCAAAATTGCAGAATTGACCAAGGGCAGCCCCTTGAAGATCCTGATTCTGTTCTCCGTGGTCACCGCTGTCCTGTCGGCCTTTCTGGACAATGTCACCACGGTATTGATCATTATCCCCATTATCATCGAGCTGACCGCGGGCATGGGGCTGGATCCAAAAATATACGTGATCAGCCAGGCCGTGATTTCCAATATC
>JASFGJ010000090.1:0-10184 GCA_050123815.1 Desulfobacteraceae bacterium | reverse complement strand
AATGTCCAGCTTATATCGTTTCATCAAAATCCTTTCTACAGCCGGCTATTGCCTGTTCATTGCTTTTCCAATCGTTGTTTCAGCAGCAACGCTCAATCTGGAATGGATCGAAAATGATCCGGATGCAGCACATTACCGTCTATTCCAGCGGACCGAAGGCCAGGCATACAACTATTCCAATTGGATCTATTCCGGCTCAGATACGTCCTTCACGGTGGAGAACCTTCAAGATGGCGTAACTTATTTTTTCGTCGTTCGGGCGTTCAGCGCTGAGGCCGAAAGTTCCGACTCAAATGAAATCGAGTTTTATTCTGGTGACCTCGACCAACCCTCTGATAGCGACGGTGACGGAGTGGTCGACGAATTGGATGCATTTCCTTCGGATCCGGAAGAGTGGATGGACACCGACAGTGATGGGATTGGCAACAATGCAGATATAGATGACGACAACGATGGCATGCCCGATTCCTGGGAAATCGAACACGGATTGGATCCGTTGATGGACGATTCGCAAGAGGATCTTGATGGGGACGGCGTCAGCAACATTGATGAGTTTGAAAACGGAGGCGACCCTGCGCTGGCACCAGGAAACCAGGCACCATATGCACCCGAATTATCGGAACCGGCCGATGCAGCAATCGTTGGCTTGACCCCCTTGTTGAAGACACAGAGCTACTTGGATCCGGATGGGGATGCACACGCGCGGACGCACTTTCAAATCGCGTCGAATTCTGATTTTTCAATGCTGGTCCTGGATCAGGTTATTGCACGGAACCAGCTGAGCTCTTTTACCGTTCTGGAACTGATCCTCGATACCGATACGACCTACTACTGGCGCGCCCGTTACATTGACAATCGCAGCGGGCATTCCGATTGGTCTGCCGCAAGATCCTTTACGACCCATGATGCAATTGATGCCGGCGATGAAGATGGAAACGGTCTGCTGGATGATCAGGAGGTTGGCCTGAGCGTCGATCTGGATGGCGATGGGACCCCCGATGCGCTTCAGGACGGTTTGCTCTGTGTGAATACCTTAGACCCTCTCAATCCCTATGTGGCGGTGAAACAAGTGAATGACGATGCGCAGATCGTCGCCTTGAGAGCGTTGACTTTAGGCGGATTGGGACTGGCTTCAACTCAGCCCCAACACATGACCGGATTAATCAGTTTTAAACTCTATCTGGAACCGGGTGTCACCACCGCAAGCATTACGGTTCTGTTCAGCGAGCCGGCACCGGAAAATGCCGAGTGGTATAAATTTAACTCTGATGAGGGCTGGCAGGCCTATCCAAATGTTGTTTTCAGTGAAGACCGCAAATCAATGACCATTGTTCTGGAAGATGGCGGGGCCGGTGACCAGGACGGTGTCCGCAACGGTGTGATTGTCGATCCATCCGGTCTGGGGTATGAAAGCGTTCTATCCAATGGCACGGTTTCCACCCATTCCGATCAAACGGCCTGTTTTGTCTCGACACCGCTGCGCCATATCGAATCCCAGAAATCCCATTCGCTGGTACTGATGCTGCTGGTGGCCGTCGGTGGCGCTGTCTGCGGTGTGATTGAACGTCGGTCGAATACCAAGCAGTAAGCACTGTTTTCAGTAGTAAATTGATACTTCAGCCCAATTCGCTTTTATTAGCGACTTGGGCTGATTTGGTATGAAGGCGCTTAATTCGAAAAAGTTCTTGAAAAACAAATAGGGATTTGCCGAGCGTATCGTATTGAATGCGGGAATCCGCCACATGACTCCACTGAACCGGAAATTGCCCGACCACCAGCCCCGCTTTGCGTGCAAGCCACAAGATCTCAGGATCAAAAATAACGCTCTCCAGCCGTTGCCGGTGAAACAATATCTTTGCAGCACTGTTGGTGAACAGCTTGAATCCGCACTGCGTATCCGGATAGTCGACACCCAGATAGCCGTTTTGGATCCAGGTGTAGATGCGTGCGGAGAGCGTTCGCCAAATATTTTGGCGTAGCGTGATATGAGCGCCACTCACGGCTCTGGATGCGATGGCGATGTCATGCCCGTCATCGATCAATGCCATGCCTTTTTCAACACACTGAATGGGGACAGCATAGTCGGCATCCATGAACATGGCAATTTTTCCCTGCGTTTTCAGCATGCCGGTCTTGACCGCATATCCCTTGCCGCGGTTGGGGTGATATTCCACCACATGCAGAATAACATGTTCCGGTGTCTGGAAATTCCGCGCCACCTGAGCTGTTTGATCGCTGCTGCCATCACTGATGACCAGGAGTTCACTGGCATAAGGCCGGCGATCCAGATAGGCAATGGTTTCCCTGAGGGTCGTAACGATCCGATCTTGCTCATTGTAAGCGGGGATAACAATGGATAGGCGAAAGTTCGGTTGCAATGTTGTGTCCTCAAGCTTCGAAGCGATGCCCGCACATAGCGTCTGCCATGGCTGTCACCCGGTTCAGCTCGTTTTCGACTTTCTTAATGTTTATCGCCAGGGATTTGTCATCGAATTTGAAGGTGCTCGGAAAGGATATGGGATTACCATATACCAGGGTGCATTTGGACCAGGGCAGCGGCAGCACAAACCGATCCCAGCTATTGAAGATTTTTCGTTTTCGGGCACTATATGCCAGAGGGATAATGGGAAAACCCGTTTTCTGAGATAGCAACACAACTCCGGGGTGGGCTCGGTGGCGCGGCCCCTGGGGACCATCAGGCGTTACAACTCCCGGTCTTACATGCCGGCGCATATCAGCAACCTGGCGCATTAATGCGCGCATTCCCTGTTTACCCGTCGAACCGCGGATGGTCTGATGGCCATAGCTCTGAAGCATCTGAGCGACAATCTCACCATCCGCCGAGTCGCTGACCATTGCGCAGGCGTTGATATCTCGATGCCAGAAGGCCGGCAGAAGCATTCGAGAATGCCAGACAGCGTAAATATAACGTCTGCTGGCGACGATATCGGCCACCGCTCCAAAACCGCGAGTCTCCACACGAGAAAATAGAAACAGAAAGTCGATAAACAGCTTGCAGGCCAGGCCGATGACTTTCCATTTAAGACTGACCGTGTTTGCATTCTTTTTAAATAGCACAGTCGCACTCCATCAAGCGGCAGGCGATTTCAGCGACACGATCCGATGCCCCGGGTTTGCCGAGTAATTGTCTGATATCTTTAAGTTCGTTCTCCATACGGCAACAGGCATCCCGGTCGGCTAGCAGATTCATTGCAATACGAGCGATGTTCTCTGCGGTTACCTCTTTTTGAATAAGTTCCGGCAACACCCGCTTGCCGGCGATCAGATTCGCCATCCCGATATGAGGGACATCCACCATCAATTTGCCCAGTCGGTAGCTCAGTTCCGACACTTCATAGACGATGATGGTGGGCGTTGCATAAATGGCCGCCTCCAAACTCACCGTACCTGAGGCCGCAACGGCCAGGTGACACCTTTTAAACACTTGACCGGCCTTGTCCTGCGTTGTTCGTATATTGTCCGCACCATGTTTGTTGATGATCTCGTTGATCAAGGTGCTGTCTATCGATGGGGCGCAAGAGACCAATATGCGGGTACGATTGTTGTTGCGCTGAATGATTTTCGAGGCCTCGAGCATGGTGGGCAACAGTCGCTGGACTTCATCGTGGCGCGATCCGGGCATCAATGCGATCGTCGGAACCTGAGAGTCCGGACGGATGACCGAAGACTCAGCGGGATTTTCGACATCATCCAGGAGCGGATGTCCGACAAAGGTCACCGGTATGCCGTGTTTTTCATAAATTGACTCTTCAAACGGAAGAATGACCGCCATGTGGTCCACCCGCTGTTTGATCTTAAAAACGCGCTTCGGTCGCCAAGCCCAGACAGTTGGGCTGATGTAATAAAGCACCGGGATACCCGCTCTTTTGGCGCTGGCTGCCAAGTGAATGTTGAAATCGGGAAAATCGATCAGGATAACAAGATCGGGCTTCAGACTCAGCATCAATTTTTTCAGTTTGGCGATGGCGTTGAGAATCTGTGGTGCTTTCGAAAAGATGGCGGTAAATCCCATTACCGACAATTCATTCGCATCCACGATCAATCTGGCGCCTTCCGCCCGCATGGCGCTGCCACCGGCCCCACATACATAAATGTCATCATGGCGTTTTCGCAGGGAGCGGATGACGCGTGCGCCATGCAGGTCGCCCGATGCCTCGCCGGCGACCATGACAATGGTTTTGGGGGGCTTTAGCCGCATTTTACCAAACGTAATGGTTCCATAGACTTTAAGATTCAGCGCGTAATGCCGCGCTCAGACGATTTGATAAATTCAATAAAGGCCTGCACTTCGGGGATGGGCTCTACCTCGGCCGTAACCCTTTCAATGGCTTCATTGAGTGTCAGTCCGATACGAAAGATCAGACGATAAGTCTTTTTCAACTGCTTTAAGGCTTCGGGGGTAAATCCCTGACGTTTTAATCCGACCTGATTCAGACCATGCAACTTGGCGCGATCACCGGACGCAAGTACGTAGGGTGTGATATCTTTCACCACTACCGATTTGCCGCCCAAAAAGGCGAAATCACCGATCCGGACGAATTGGTGGATCGCCGAAAGACCGCCAACCGTGGCATGCTTTCCGATGGTGACGTGTCCGGCCAAAGTCGCATTGTTGGCCATGACGACGTTGTCGCCCAGACAGCAGTCATGAGCAATGTGCACATAGGCCATCAACAGGCAGTCGTCGCCGATCCGGGTGACGGCGCCGCCGTCCGCGGTTCCCCGGTTAATGGTGACAAACTCGCGAATGATGCACCGGCTTCCGATTTTGGTCCAGGTCTCCTCGCCTTTGAATTTCAGCGATTGGGGAACCGCGCCCACCGAGGCGAACTGAAAAATATGACATTCGGGACCGATTTCCACAAATGGATCGATAACCGCATGCGGTCCGACCGTTGTGCCCGGGCCGATGCTGACATGGTCTCCGATAACGGCATACGGGCCGACAGTGACATCCTTGTCGATTCGAGCCTTCGGGCTGACAATTGCTGTTGGATGAATCATGCTTAAACCTCTAAGGTGGCCATTAATTGAGCTTGTGCAACGACCTGATCATCAACTTTGGCCACGCCGGACAGCTTCATTATCTTAGCCCGCTGCTTGAGCACTTCCAGTTCCATGATGAGCTGATCTCCCGGGACCACTGGTTTTCTGAACTTGACCTGGTCTAAACCCATAAAGTACATCAATGCACCTTCATCGCTCTTGGGCAGGGAGGCAATCGCCAGCACGCCGCCAGCTTGAGCCATGGCTTCTAGAATCAAGACACCGGGCATAATGGGGGCCTGGGGGAAATGGCCCTGGAAAAACGGCTCGTTGATCGTTACATTCTTCAAACCGGTAACGGACTTGTTGGGGACAAGCTCAAGGATGCGGTCCACGAGGATAAAGGGATAGCGATGCGGCAAGTAGCTCATGATCTTACGAATATCCAAAGGGGTCTCCATGGCCGGTTCTCCTTAAACGACCGCTGTCGCTGCATTCGATCGGGTCGTATCAACAGTTTTAATTGTTTTTGTTTTTCTCTGCGTACTTTTTGTTGTAGATCTGGATAATCTTGTCTGTGATATCCAATGACTGCGGCGCATACAGAACACTGATATTTTCAACAATCAACAGATACCCTTCTTTTTTCCCATAGTCGGATATGATTTGCGCAACATCTTTGCGCAGTTGGTTGATCAATTGCATCTGCATGGTTTGAAGCTTGCGATCATAGCGTTTTTTTAGGGCCTTGAGCTCCTCCATTTTGCGGCTCAACTCCCATTTTTTTTCTTCGATTGCCGCTTTGGTCATCACCCCCGCATTCTCTTCCTGGTCAACCATCTGTTTCAAAGTCTTGATTTCATCACTGAGTTTGTTTAGATCGGCCTCCATTTTCTGGCCTTCGCGTTGCATTTTGTTGGAAGCCGCTTTACCGGCTGCGGATTTGTCGACAATTTGCTGTGAGTTGACAGTACCGATCTTGGCAACATCTGCACAGAATCCATTCGGACTACTAAAAGTCAATGCAAGAGCTCCAGCAACGAGTATTAGGAATAATTTTCTGATTGGCATGTTACCTCCCATTGGTTTTCGATCATCGTCCGGATGATCGATACATATTCGCTACAGCGGGTAGCGCTAAAGGGTCTCGCAAAAATGTGACGTTATTTTTGCGCGAACCCTGAATTTCACCATTCAGGTCACCGGGCTCTGTCGGGGGGGTTAAAAGGCGCCCCCCAGAGTGAACTCCCAGCGGCCGTTCGTATCTTCACCATCTCTTGGATCTATAATACGGCCATACTCAAGTCGGATCGGCGCAAGGGGTGAAAACCAGCGGAATCCGCCTCCGTAGGTCGATCGCATGTCGCCCAAATCAATTTGGTCCTCATATACATTGCCGGTATCGTAAAAAACAACCCCCATCAACCCAATTTCCTTTGCAATGGGGAAGATAAGCTCAAGATTAAACTGTACCATTCGCTCACCGCCGCGTTTTTTCACCACTTCCCGCGTCGATGCGTCCTCGGCCCAATCCGGTCCGATGGACTCGGTCACGGTCTCTTTGACATGAATGTCGCGATATTTAAATCCGCGCAAAGAATTGATGCCGCCCAAATAGAATCGTTCGTAATCCGGCAGGTCTTTTTCGTCGTCATTTTGATAGACATACCCGGTCCTGCCGTGTGCAAAGCCCACGAAATCCCAGAACAGGGGGATGTACCAGCCGGTTTCGGCGATAATTTTGTTAAAGCCGATATTGCCGCCGAGACCGGCATATTCGAACGATATTTTATGCTTGGACCCTTCCGTCGGATTAAACGCCCGATCCCTGGAGTCCCATCCAAGGGCAATCCCCATGCTGCTCGTGACGTTTCGACCTTCCAGATCGATGGCCGAATCCGGAGCAATGTCCTCACTCACGATAACGATATCACTTACACTATAGCCGTAATTCCAGTAAACCCTGGTGTAATCATAGATCGGGTAGCTGGCACCGATGCCGCCGCCGACCGTATTGCTGTTGTATCCGTCATATTCTTTCTCCCGATCATAAAGACTGATGGATGTAGACAAGGGGATGTCGAAGAGCCACGGTTCGGTGAACGAGAGGGTATATTGCGTCGTAGAACTCCCCAGTTGTCCCTGTAATTTAAGCTTTTGGCTGCGGCCCAGAAAGTTTCGCTGATTGACGGAAGCGGTCAGAAAGAGATTCTCTTCGCTGCTGTACCCTGCACCGAACTGAAACATGCTGGTTGATTTTTCCGTTACATCAATCTTGAGGACCATTTTGTCGTCCGCGCTTCCTTTCAGGGTGTTGACCTTGATGTCCTCAAAGTAATCCAGGCGGTAAAGATTGCGTACACTGCGCTTGAGCGCTTTGCCGTCGTATAATTCCTGTTCGTGGACCCGTAACTCGCGGCGGATGACCTTGTCTCTGGTACGGGTGTTGCCGCTTATTAAAATATTTTCAAAATAGACCTGCTGTCGTTTGTCGATGAAATAGGTGATATCCACCAACAATTTCTCATCGTCCTGGCGGGTGGTTGGACGGATGTCCGCATAGGCGTAGCCCTTTTCTCCATACAGATCTCCGAGATAAATCACATCCTGCCGAACCATTTCGCGATTATAATAGGTCTCCTTCCCGATGCTTAACTCCTCGAGGATCAGATCCTTTTCCAAAATCAAATCGCCTTTCAGTTCAACTGATCCGACTTTGTATCGCTGCCCCTCCTCGATCTTGAATACGATGTGGATACCCTCTTCGGTGAAATCCACACGCGGTTCACTGACCCGTGCGTTGACATATCCTTGATTGAGATAGAAGGTGCTCAGCCGATTGGCATCCTGGTCTGCCTGTGTGCGATCATAATCGCCGGAAGAGGTGAGCCAAAAGAAAAAACCTTTTTCGGAAGTCTCGATGACATCTTTCAGGTCATCCTCATCAAAGGTCTTGTTTCCCACAAATTTTATGGAAGTGACATACAGCTTGTCGCCTTCGTCAATGATGAACTTTAAGTCCGCCTGATTGTTTTCAAGGGGTTTGATTTCATAGTCCACCGTGACACTATGATAATTTTTTTCCCGGTACATCGATTCGATCTGTTCGATGTTGTTGCGGATTTTGAATATGTTGAGGATCGATCCCGTGCTGATGGTCAGCGATTCCTCCACCTTCTCGTCATCGAACAGGTAATTGCCCTTTAGATCAATGTGCCGAATGGTCGGTTTTTCTATGACGCTGAAGATGATGCGTTTTCCATCGGAAAATGGCTCAGTTTCCGCCTGCACATCATCAAAGTACCCCATGGCAAAAATGGTACGAATATCCTTGGACACCGTCGAATCGAGATAAACTTTTCCTGGTTTGGATTCGATCACACGTAAAATCGCATCCGCCTCGATGCGTCTGTTGCCCTTGATATCAATTTCTTCAACAAGCTGGCGTTGAAAAATTTGTCGCCCCATCTTACCGGACAACGATTTTAATACAGTGACCAGATTCTCAAGATCGCGTCCCTGGGTATGGAAGGAGGCCGGCGGCTTGCCGCCCTCTACCTGATCCAGACGGGCATCCAGGCTGAAACCACTGCCGATCTGAGTGAAACTTCCCCAGATGATGCGGTCGACGCCGTAACGCCGGCCGATCTTGCGCAACCCGTCAGGATCTTGAGGATTCTGCAAAAGCTCCCCACGGTCCGATTCAGACAATTCAATAATCGTTGCGCCGTCGGCCTGCAGATATCCGGCCAGAACGGTGGCGATCTGGGTTTGAAGGTAATCCAGATCCTGCTGTGCCAGGATTTCAAATGGAAATACCATGACCTTTATCGTAGCGGCCTTTGCGTGCCCAAACCATGTGAACAGAACCGCACATGCCGTCAAAATGGCGATACAGGCGCACTTGGTCAATCGAGATGGTATGGATTTGTCGTACGTCGTGAGTTGTCGTTGCACTCTAAGCATCCTCTACAGGAGATATTGCAAGTGGCCGTCTGCAAGAGTGGCCTGTTTTGCCATGTATGAGGCCAACTCCATGTTGTGGGTTACCACAACCATGGCCATTCCCATTTCAGTATTCAGTTCAAGAAGGAGCTGATGAATCTGTTCACTGTTGCCTTTGTCCAAATTGCCCGTCGGTTCGTCCGCCAGCAGAATCGCCGGTTTCAGCGTCAACGCCCGGGCCAATGCGACACGCTGCTGTTCTCCACCGGACAGTGCCGTGGCTTTGTGGTGCAATCGGTCCTTCAGACCGACTCGCACTAAAATCGATTCCGCCATTCGGGCAGCCTCTCTGTTTTCAGCGCCCTGAATCAGGGCCGGCATCATCGTGTTCTCCAGGGCGGTGAATTCCGAGAGCAGATGATGAAACTGAAAGACAAAGCCCATGGTCTGGTTTCTGAAACGCGCCAAACGTTGATCGCTGTATTGAAAAACGTTCTCCTGTTGATAAAGCAGCGCACCGGCGTCCGGTCGGTCCAGCGTACCCAGAAGGTGCAGCAATGTGGATTTCCCAATGCCCGAAGCACCGACGACGGCTAACGTTTCGCCCTGCTGCAGGATCAGATTAAGATCCTTCAGCACGGGAATTGGTTGTTTACCATTGTGAAAGCTTTTGTGCAATCCGACCGCCCGCAGCAATTCATTTGACGGGTGATCGCTCATCTGTTGATCAACCATATCGAATCGCCTCCACCGGGTCTAGCTTTGCGGCCTGGTGCGCCGGGTACAATGTCGCCAAAAAGCTGATGGCGATGGCGGCCAGTGCCACCACGGTTAAATCGGCAAATCTGAGATTTACCGGCAATGCGGTGATGTAGTAAACGTCTCCCGGCAGACGGATCAACTCGTAACGGGATTGAAGCATGCACAAGGCCGTTCCGATGACGACTCCGGCTGTGGTTCCGATCAGCCCGATGAACATACCTTGCAGCACGAATACTTTTTTGATTCGCCGGCTAGTGGCTCCCATCGTCCGCAGGATTGCGATATCCTTTGTTTTTTCCATAACCAGCATGACCAGTGAACTGGTGATGCTGAATGTCGCCACAAGGATGATCAATGTCAGGGTAATAAACATGGCGGCTTTTTCCAGTTTCAGGGCTGAAAACAGGTTGCGGTTCATTTGCATCCAGTCACGGTATCGGTATCCGGATCCTAGTTTTGAGACAATCTGA